>NZ_JAAUWR010000004.1:0-272742 GCF_014694495.1 Aliivibrio sp. S10_S31
ATCCCTCCGCCACTTTCGAGATTCAGATAGAGTCTGGGTTTCAAAAAATTGGAGCGGTAGTTCAGTTGGTTAGAATACCGGCCTGTCACGCCGGGGGTCGCGGGTTCGAGTCCCGTCCGCTCCGCCAATACAACGAAGGCATTGTCGAAAGACGATGCCTTTTTTGTATCTGTCGAAAATGAAAATACTTCCGAGATCCAGATAGAGTCTGGATTTCAAAAATTAGAGCGGTAGTTCACATCACTGCCGTTAATTATTTCTTTAGTCTATTACGCAGGAAAAATCTTTTATATCAAGGCAGAAATTGCAGAAGCTAGTGGGCCTAACTACAAAATTTCTAACACAGATAAAAAGATTTTAACCAGTAAGAGCAAAGAGATAATTAATGATAGTGATGTCAGTTTAGACTTTCTATTGGAGAGCTTAGCGGCCTGACACGCCGAGGGTCGTGCTGCTCTCAAGGTGAGATAGAAAGTCCCGTCCGCTCCGCCAACACAACGAAGCCTTGTCAGAAATGACGAGGCTTTTTTGTATCTGTCGAAAATGAAAATACTTCCGAGCTCCAGATAAAGTCTGAATTTCAAAAAATCCATCACATCCATTCTTTAATGCTCAAAATTTGCGTTAAAACTAAGACAATCAAACAAAGCATTTCAAAGAATTAGAAGCAGGTTGCGAAACTTCATTCAAACCATTATTAACCAAAGTACATTTGTATTAGCCTAAGCTCGATTTTATAAAATAATAAGGCTAGATAAATACCATGAAAAAATTATTTACTACATTAGCTGTTCTAAGTGCTCTTTCAGCAACACCATTCGCTTCTGCATCTGAATGGGGTTATACGGGAGATACTGGCCCTAATCACTGGCATGGCGTTTGCCAAACAGGCGTAAATCAATCTCCAATTGACATTACCAATGCCATTGAAAGCGAATTAGAGCCAATTACGTTTAATTATGGTCAGGCTGGTGAAAACATCGTTAATAATGGCCATACGGTGCAGGTAAACATAAAAAAACCACAATCAATTCAAGTTGAAGGTAAGACATTTAGCCTACTGCAACTGCACTTCCATGCTCCAAGCGAGAATTTAATTGCAGGGCACTCATATCCGTTAGAGATGCACTTAGTTCATGCTGATAAAGATGGAAACTTAGCGGTTGTTGGCGTGATGTTTAAAGAAGGTAAGGCAAATCCAGAACTTGCTAAAATCTGGTCGCAAATGCCTGAATCAGGAGAAGTCACTCTTGATAAGAAATTAACACTAACGAACTTATTACCAAATGATCAAGCCTACTATCGTTTTAATGGCTCATTAACGACACCACCTTGTTCTGAGGGGGTAACTTGGCTAGTAATGAAAAATCCTATTGAGATTTCATCTGAACAATTAGCTCAATTTAGAGAACTCTACAACGGTAATAACCGTCCAACCCAGGCAATTAATGCTCGCCCTATCTTAAAATGATAACGAAAATGCCGTAAATCCACACAAAATGCTCGAATTTACGGCAAACAGTACTTAATTTTAAAAGAGTGCTTTACATGAAGGTGGGGAACGCCTATTATTCACCGCGTTGGAGGGATGGCTGAGTGGTCGAAAGCACCGGTCTTGAAAACCGGCAAGGGTTAATAGCCCTTCTAGGGTTCAAATCCCTATCCCTCCGCCACTTTCGAAGCCCTAGCAGAAATGCTGGGGCTTTTTCGTATCTGACATTCAATCATCTATTTATTCGTGATTATCATCATTACCTAGCCCGTCCAAAGCAAAAGATAATAAGATTTTTCTCTACGTTATTACTTTACTCTTACTTATTTTCTTTAACCTAAATAATTTATATTCCAATCTTTATTTATATTACTTCCCTATAAATATAATTACTATCTATTAATTATCATATTTTCCATCAAAATAAGAAAACAATTAATAACATTCGCGAAATTCAGTTTTTAATAGTTATATATTCTTATATAGAACTTTTAAATTCTCTTACAAATTAAAAATTGATAACTTTAATTTAATTAGAGTACACTCGCGAAAATTAACATATGGAAAAAGAAAGATAAATAAAGTCAACAATTCTAGCTCAGTCATAAATAAATTAAATAGATATATTATTAATTCTACCTAAGATGATCACATCATGAATCTAACATTAAAAAATACCGTTTTTATATCTACATTCTCCCTGTTATTTATAATATCAATAGTTTTAACAGGAACAGGATATTTTACATTTAAAAATTACAACATTAGCTCTACTGAAGAACATAAAAAAAATATTGGCTCTTTATTAGCTATATCATTAGAAGAAAACATAAACAGCTATTTTACTGCTATGGAAGCCTTATCTATCGACTTTGATAGCAATGGAAATATCAGTGACATAAAACAAGCGACAACAAGTTTAGAATTATTACGTAAAAGTACGAATGTACCTTTAGTCTCTATTGGACTTAAGAATGGGTTAACGTTTGAAAATGGTGCTTTTATTCCTAATTTCAATGCAAAGGAAATGAAGAGAGAATGGTATCAGCGTACATTTAATGGTGAAACTAAAGTTATCACACAAGCTTATAACGATGCCGCGACTAACCGTACTGTTTTCGCCTTTTCAAGTCCCCTTTATAAAAACAATGAAATTATTGCTGCAGTAGTTATTACAATTGAATTAGATACAATTAAAGAATTCATTAGTAAACTTACACCTGAGAATCAGGTTTTTGTCTACGATAACAGTGGATATATTGTCTCTGCTCGTAGGGACCACTTAATCAGTAAAAATATATTTTCTGAACGTCCTGAATATAAAAGCTTTATTAATAATGAACTAAACTACAACATCGATAATCGATATGTATCAGCATACAAAACAGAAGTACCATCAATAAATTGGAATGTTGTAAGTTATGAATGGGACGATGTTATTGCTCAACCAAGTAAAGACATGTTGATTGATTCAATAATATTATTTGTTATCGTATTAAGTATAGCTCTTATTCTTGTTCACTTTTTATTAATAAGATTAATTTATGCACCAATAGGTGGAGAGCCCGCTTATATTTCTTCTATTCTATCAAATATCGCAAATGGTAACCTATCTGAAAAATTCACAATTACAGGTAAGGAAACAGGGATTTACGCATCCGCTATTGCCCTTAATCAAAAATTATCATCAATAATCAAAAATAGCTTATTACTTTCTGATAGCGTGTCTTCGGCTTCCGAAGAACTAACACTAGTGATGAATGATACTTCAAACAACTCTCAACAAGAGTTAACCCAAGTTGAAGCTATCTCAACAGCGATAAACGAACTTTCGAGTACATCCAAAGAAGTAAGTATCAATGCGCTGCATGCGGAAAATGAAACACAAAACGCAATCAATAATGTAACGAAAGGATTAGAGGTTCTTAACTCTTCGATTTCGCTAGCTGGCAATATCAATGATTCTGTTCAGCAAACTGCGGACATGATCTCAGAGCTTAAAATTAACTCTAACAATATTGGAGAAGTAACAACGGTTATCAGCTCTATTTCAGAACAAACTAACTTACTTGCACTAAACGCAGCAATCGAAGCTGCTCGTGCTGGAGAGCAAGGACGAGGCTTTGCTGTTGTCGCTGATGAAGTCCGAAATTTAGCGGCAAAAACTCAAGAATCGACAAAAAACATTCAAGAAATCATTCTTAAATTACAAGAGCAATCTGAAATTGCCAATACGAATATTGCTTCGAATGTTGTTGCTATTCAAGAGTATATAAATCTGTCTGAAGATGTAAAAACTTCATTTGATAACATCGTTCTTTCTGTTCAATCAATCTCTGATGTTAATACTCTTGTAGCAACAGCTTCACAAGAACAATTAGCGGTAACAGAAAATATTGCTCAAAATACAACAGCTACTTTTGATTTAGTACACCAAAACGTATCGGCAATAAACCAAACACAACAAGCTGCTGCTGAACTTTCGCAATTAGCTGTATCACAAAAAAATGAGTTATCTTTCTTTTTAATAGATGATAAATAATACAAAGAAGTGACAATAAGATATTTAAAGCCCTAACAGAGACACTAGGGCTTTTTTATATGTGCGGGTAATTATTTTTGCTTCGCAATCCACTGCTTAACAAAATCAATTACGTATTTTTGGTTAGTAATTGCCGTTGCAGGATCAAAATCTTGATTATGTAAATCTGTGTTCGATAAGATTCGAATACCGATAAATGGTACTTTATAAGCCTCTGCAACTAATGCTGCTGATGAGCTCTCCATCTCTTCTGCCGCAGTTTGGTAGGTTTTGTGTAGCCAATTAATTCGAGCAACTTCTCGGTTCCATTCATCAGCGGTACCAATCACGCCTTTAACCACTTTGCCTTGAGCCGGATGCTTTACATTCTTATAAGCAAAATCCACTAACTCTGGCGTTGAATAAAATGCGTCATGCTCAGCAAACTTATTATCTTCTCTTAATCGCATTGTTACTGTGAAGTTTTTCCATTTTTCAGGTTGAATCCCCTCTTCTACTTTAGAGAATTCAGAGCGATTTGCTCCCATATTGAAGCTCTTAACGGCTAAAACAATATCGCCACAGTAAAGCTCTGGATCATGACCACCAGAAGTTCCTTGGTTGATAATCATGCCTGGTGAAAACTTCTCAATAGCTAGAGTTGTTGATGCTGATGCATTAGCAATACCCACTTCCGTTCTTGATACAATGACTGGGTAATCATCAATAGTTCCAGTCCAAAACGTCCAAGAGCCAAAAGTTACCTCTTGTTTATTTTGTAACTGCTCAACCATATAGTTAACTTCAACATCCATGGCACCTTGTAAAACAATAGGCTTTGGTGCTGCTGCTAAAGAAAACGAAACAAGTGTAAATAAACTAGCAAGAAAATAACGAAGGTACTGCATGTATATATCCCTAATTAATATTTTTATGATTAAAAATTTTGGCGGATAATACAGGAACACCAACAAAAAGCAATCGTTTGCTATTTTATTTCACACTCTGTCAAATTCTTGAGCATCCAAACATCACATCCATTGTGTTCAGTTCCATCAAGAGGCTTAGATAAACGCTTAAAGCCTAAATCTTCATAAAGAAAGATCGCAGACTTCATACTGGATAGCGTATCTAGGTAACATTGGGTATACCCAACTTCTTTTGCAAACTTTAAGATTTTCCCCGCAATGGTTTTACCAAACCCACGTCCTCTTGCTTCTGGTAGGAGAAACAATTTTTTCAATTCACAGACCGTTTCACTGTTATTAAATGGCGATAAACCGCAACCTCCCACCACTCTGTCATTAAGTAGTAGGATAAGATATTTACTTTTTTCTTTTGGATTATAGTGAGCACTCATTTCTAACACTTCGTCATCACTAGGTCCAAATCCTTCTCCAACAGCACCGAATTCGACACCTACATTTTTAATGATGTAGCAAATGTCATTATCGTGCTCACTAGATATATCTACGATTCGATATTTCATTTTAATTCTCCGAAATCAGCTATTTTTCATTATAGAAAAATAAATAGAACATAATGCTGCCAAAAATTGATTGTGTGGGCTCAGTACAGATTTTGATCACAGAGAAAGTTATTTCTTTTCATTAATTACATATTTTATAAATCACGAAATTAATTACATTAAATCACAACTAAATGACGCTTTTTGTTTCCGATTTGGTGTGTTTTACAAAAAAATAGATAAATTGCCACATTGATCACATTTCTCCTAAACCAACGCATTACCTATCATCAACAATGACGTCTTATTTCGTCATAAATATTGAGACTTTTTCGTTACTTATGAATAATATTGTTACTCATTTGCTTTTAGCGTTTGCTCTATTCTGTTCCTCACAAGCTTCTGCTGAATGGGGTATTAATACCTATAACCCAGTATCAATCTCGGAATCTGCACAAAAGATTGCGGCCGATATTAAACAGCTACCCGAACAGCACTTTTTCTCAAATAACGAATATCGACAAGTAAAAGAGTTGATGTCTCGAACTCTGTTTGAACAAAATAAACAATTAAAAACATTAGAAGACTCTTTAGTTAACTATCGAAATGATGCGACAGACAAAAACTGGGCAAAGGTAGAACAAAATCATCGCTCACTGACATCATTAAACGTGAGCAAAGAGAAGTTATTGCTACTTAGTGATACAAAAACACGCGACCAGCTCACTGGATTTGGCCCTCGTGGTGTTACTCAGTTTTATTCTGAATTACGTATTACAAAGCAGAATATTCAATACTATATTCACTACCAACTGCGCAGTTTTAAAAAACTACTGAGTGATTTAGCTATTTCACCAGTGCCTATGATTAGCGTGCTGTTTAAAGTGTTGTGTGTCATGTTTATCTTTAATTGGTGGATGCGTAACAGCGATCGTCTAATTCACGACTTTAAAGTGTCTAAACTAAAGAGCACTTCAAATCCAAGTTTGCTGATCCGTACTATTTGGTATTGCAGTCGTGCGCATAAAGCCATTGCATACTTGCTACTAATTACAGCGACATTACGCATTATTTCAACGTTACCAAGCTTACAGCATCTGATTTTCTTAGAGATCTTCACATGGTGGATCCTTGGGGGTTCCATTGCGGTAAGTTTTATTCTTGAATTTGCTTTCCGTAATAGCAAACACAATAAAAAAGAAAACATTGCACTTCGCTTATCCACGATTCGCCGTTATGTATGGGGGATAATTGTCGCTGGTGTTATTTTACAGATTTCATCAAGAACATTAGGGCAAGGTACCATTTACGCATGGATTAACTCCTTTGTTGCTTTGTTCTTTATCTTACTGACGATCATCAGTTTAAAGCAATGGAACAGCACTATCTTTAGTCGTATTGATCGCTTCGAAACCTATCCTATTTCGGTTCAATGGGCTATTCGAAATAAAGATTCCATGTTTATGTCTATTCCTGCAACCGCTTGCTGCGCTGCGTGGTTAATAGGCAGAACACTGCAACATCTTGTGCTTTCGACTTTGTCACAATACGCTGCATTCAGTCATGCTCTTGCTTACCTATTTAGAATAGAAGTAGCAAAACAAACGGAAGTCTCGCGTGAACAATCAAATCTTGTACGTGTTAAAGGCCCATTAGCGTTTGACTATATTGCACCGGGCTCTGAGGAATCAGAACTTATTGAGGATTACGCTAAAGATGAAATCATCTCACTGTCACGCTATTTATTAACAGATAGTCCAGCAGTATGTGTATTATCTGGCGAACGTGGCGTAGGTACGACAACGGTACTTAAACGCATTCTGAATAAAACTAAAAACGCAGTACCCATTTACATTAACTGCCCTTACGACGGTTACGCTGCACTGTTACCAGAGTTAGCTCAATTACTAGGATTAGATGCAGAATCATCTGAAAAGGACATCCTACAACACCTAAGAAACAGCGAGCAGTGCTACCTAATCGCTTTTGATAACGCACAACGATTAGTAAAACCAAAAGTGAACGGGTTAGTTGAGCTAATGAAGTTAACCAACCTACTAAGACGTGCACGTAAGAGTCACCGAGTGGTTTTATCCATTGATAAATCAAGCTGGCGTTTTATTGACCGTGCTCGTGGCGAACGTCTATTGTTTGATCTTGTTACGTTTATGCCTAAATGGACAGAGAAAGAAATTGGTCAATTACTTGATTCTCGTATCGTAAAAGAAAATAACGTAAACACTATTTCGTTTGATGGGTTAGTGCTGCCTAGACAATGGGATGAAGATAATTTAAGTGATGAAGAACGCGCTAAAAATGGCTTCTACCGTATTTTATGGGATTACTCTGATGGTAACCCTACGGTTGCGCTGCGTTTCTTTAGATTGTCACTATTTAGAGATAAAGACACCGATGCCATTTTAGTTCGTCTATTTAGGGCTCCACAATCGGATGATTTAGAAACCATGCCAAAACCAATGTTGGCCGTGCTTCGCTCTATCGTACAGTTGGAAGTCGCTTCCCCTGAAGATCTGTGTGATTGTAGTCGCCTAAGCATTGCGGAAGTCATTAGTACACTACGCTACTTCCAAAGCCGTGGTTACATAGAATGGAATGATGAAAAAGCACGTATATCGGACCACTGGTATCGTCATATTACTAACGTATTACATCGTCAACACTTACTGGTGAAATAACATGATTCGTTTATTTGTACTTTGCTTATCACTGATGGTGAGCTCAACTGCATTGGCTGAAGATCCTCAATCAATCGATAATTTACAACAATTTGCCAGTTTGATCCGTTGGAGTGGTGTTGCTGCCTCCTTCTTTATTATCCTAGGTGCGTGGTTATTCTTACGTTTCATTCAATCAATTGTGGATGGGGTAAGTAGCCAATTTGCTCAACGCCGTATGTTGATGCAAAAGCTGCAATCGTTCTTTCAATTCTTTATCTACATGTCGACAGCCGTTGCGGTTTTCATGCTGAGCTTTCGAGTTGATGATCGAGTATTAGCTTTAATTGGTGGTACGATTGCGGTATCTGTGGGTTTTGCCTTAAAAGACCTTACCGCCTCTTTCATCGCGGGCTTAACCGTAATGATTGACCGTCCATTCCAAGTGGGCGACCGAGTGACGTTTGAAGGCCACTACGGTGATATTATCGCCATTGGTCTTCGCTCTGTTCGCATGCAAACCTTGAACGACGATATTATTACCATTCCAAATAACAAATTCTTAAATGAAGTGACCGTTAGTGGCAACTACGGTGGGTTAGATATGCAGGTGGTGATCCCTTTCTATATTGGAATGGATCAAGACATCAATAAAGCACGAGATATCATCCAAGAAGCGGCGTCTTCAAGTCGTTATATTCACTTACCAAAACCGGTTGTAGTATTAGTAAAGCAGACGATTACCGATAACTATTTGGCGATTCAACTGACATGTAAAGCTTATGTGGTCGATATTAAGTTTGAAAAACTCTTTGAAACAGACATTACGTTACGTGTGATGCAAGAGTTTAGGAAAGCCAATCTCATTCCACCAACCATCGCAATACAGAGCAAATTAGCGTAATAGAAAATAAAAAAGGTAGAGTTATTAGGCTCTACCTTTTTTTATTGGATGAGGTTCAGAACTAAATAACGCCTAACTCTCGTAAACGCTCCATTAAATAGCTATTTGCAGTATGACGCTCAGACAATACAACCTCTGGTTTTGGGTGTAAGAACAAAGGTAAAGAAATACGAGACTTCGTCTTATCAGCACCTTCAGGATTAATGACTCGGTGCGTTGTTGATGGGTAATAACCACCCGATGCTTCTTGTAACATATCACCGATATTAATGATCAGATTACCAAAATCACATGGAACATCTAACCAACCACCCTCTTTTGTCTTAACTTGTAAGCCCGGCTCATTTGCTGCTGGTAACACCGTCAGTAAATTAATATCTTCATGCGCTCCAGCACGAATCGCACCAAGCTCCTCATCCCCTTCTAGCGGTGGATAATGAAGAATACGCAATAATGTTTTTTCACTTCCCTCTATCATGCTAGATAAAGATTGTGAGTACAGTGCTGATACCTCTTCTGGTGAATGTTCTTCTACCCAAGACAACAACTCAATCGCTAATGTATTCGCGTTATCGTAGTACTCTTGAATTTGTGCTTTTAATTCAGCAGGACATTGGCCGGTAGGATAATAATGATAGTACTCTTTAATGTCTTTTTTAGTATGACCTTTGGCTACTTCTGATACTGAAGCAGGAAAAAAACCATCTTGAGTATCGACATTAAATTGAAAGTTTTCTTTCTCTTGGCTATTAAAAAACGCATACCAATTATCATAAATACTTTGTACTGATTCTTGTTGAATTGGATGATTTTTTAACACTCCAAATCCAGTTTCTCTTAGCGACTTTACAAACAGCTCTGCTGCATTTTCAGCAGTGTAATCAATGGCTTCTAATTTCATAATTGTATTCTTTTTATTGTTGAGCAAGGAGTGAACTCAATAGTCTTTATTCACCTTAAGAAAAGGCATTCTGCTATTTGAGTATACAAAGCGAATTGTATTAAGATGAGGCTATAGGCTCAAGGATTAACGTCTAAAATATAGAAACAATTTGTTTACATCTAAAAACACAACTTTTCCGTGCAACAACATAAGGGATATTCATGAAACACATTTTCATTACAGGTGCTAACCGCGGTATTGGTTTATCTTTTGTAAAATACTATTTGCAACAAGGGCATAAAGTCAGTGCGACTTATCGTGATACCTCAACGGCTCAAGAGCTTCTTCAACTTGAAAATGACAATCCTGAACTTTCCTTGTATCAATTAGAACTGACTAATTACACTGCCATACAAAATATAGCAAAAACGCTTTGCCATACTCCTATAGATATTCTAATTAATAATGCCGGTTACTATGGCCCTAAAGGTTATGGTTTTGGGCACTGTGATGTTGAGGAATGGAAGAAAGTATTTGAAATCAATGCTATTGCACCACAAAAGCTCGTAGAAGCGCTCTACCCTAACTTGCAATTAAGTCGTGATAAAACCATCGTATGTATCTCTTCTAAAGTCGGCAGTATGACAGAGAACACTTCAGGTGGAGGTTATATTTATCGTTCATCTAAGGCTGCATTAAACTCTGTAGTAAAAAGCTTAAGTAATGATTTAAAACCAGAAGGATTTACTATTATTGCTATGCACCCGGGCTGGGTTCAAACGGAAATGGGTGGACCAAATGCTTTAATTTCAACAGAAGAATCTGTGAAGGGATTAACGAAAGTCATTGCCCAACTATCCATTGAAAATAGTGGGCAATTTTTAAATTTTGATGGTACTGAATTACCTTGGTAGTGGTTCTAAAATTCCGTTTCTTACCAAGCCACGTCGTACGTTTTTACACAGTTTAGCAAACTTATCAATCTCAGAGAAATTGGGCGTTTCACCACGCTCAATATAGGATTCCCAATACAAGAGTTCACTTTCAACCAGTTCAATCAATTTTCGTGGACAACCTACACACGTATCACCACATATCTGCGCTTCTGGCGCATCAAATGGAAAGTCAGCTTTCACCAACTCAATGATGTTACGCATTGCAGTTTTGCGATCTGGCTTTTGTGTTTTTACTTTTTCAGACATTAGCTTCTATGCGGATGGTTAGTGATGTGATCTTCCCAGTTCTTCACGTCAATAGCATAAACCACTTTATTTCTTACACTTTCACCAGCAGCGTGCATTGCTGATTTTGAACCTGTGATCAGCGGGTGCCACTCAGGTAACGGCTTATCTTCCGCTAATAAACGGTACGCACAAGTCAGTGGCAACCAGTTAAATTCTGCGATGTTTTCACGGCTTAGTTTTAGACACTCTTCACCTGATGTGAAACGTTTAGGGTAATCTTTACATGCACATGTTTTGCTGTTTAACCAGCTACATGCCACGTTGGTGTAGTAAACTTCATCTGTATCTTCATCCATTAATTTGTGTAGACAGCACTTACCACAGCCGTCACAAAGAGATTCCCACTCTTGTTCTGTCATTTCTTCTAATTTTTTTTGTTGCCAAAATTGCTCTGTCATTGCTTTACACTCATTATGGGAAGAGGCCGTTTTATACCACTCTGTTCCAAAAAAGCAAGTTTTGACCTAAAGATAGAAGAGTGATACCTTGCGCATCCTTTATTTTTTGCGTGAGTTTAATTATGGAATGTCGATTAGGTTGCGGTGCATGTTGCATTGCTCCAAGTATTACGTCATTTATCCCGGGAATGCCAAATGGTAAGCCTGCTGGTGTTCGCTGTGTGCAATTAAATGAAGAGAATTTATGTAAGCTTTTTGGTAAGGCTGAACGCCCAAAGGTATGTCATCAATTTAGTGCTTGTCCTGATGTATGCGGTTCAACCTCAGAACAAGCTATTCAAACCATCACTGAACTAGAGTCAATGACGTTATAATTCTTTTATAGAAGAATACGCTTACGATAGTACACGAACAACGTTTTGTACTTGCTCTGCGATTTCAATACCGTGGCTTGTTAAATAGCCACCATCTTCTTGTGTTACCAATCCTTTACTGAAAAGACGCTTCATTGCTTCAATTGCTTCGGGTGCTGCGTCTGAGTGAACCTTTAAACCCGCTTGAGTGCTTTCTAGTGGGAATTGCTTGAGAAGGTTCATTTCTTCTACGATGTCTTTATTAAATGGCATATTTATATCTCTCTTATTTATTAACTGAATTCAGCATAGACTGTCTAAAAAATATTAAAACAGAGCTGGATCACACCTATAAAAAATCCCTATAGGATTACTCACTATAGGGATATTTTTTAATCAATTTTCAGCTAGTTAAGTGCTTAAGCTTGAATACCGATAATTAACCATGGCGCATTTGGTTGCGTTAAATCACGCTCAAGGTGCCAAATATCAGTAATGTCCTCTTCAATGCCTTCTACCGCATCACGGTAGCGACCAGAGAACTGAAGACTTAATTGAGCGCGGTTTGCATCGTGATCAGCACGAACCACTTCTGCATCCACATACATTACGTCTGTGTGCTGCTCACCTTCAAGGGTTGCACGCTCTTGTACAAGGTCATTGTACAGGCTGATTGAAACATATTCTTGAATCGTCTCAAGCTGGTTATGGTTCCAAGCACCTTGTAAAATACGGTAGTGTTCACGAGAACCATTAATGAATGATTGCATATCAAAACCCGGTGGGTAGTTATGCGGAACGTCATCAGCACTTGCTGCACCAAAACCACCAGTAGGTTGTGCTGTAGCTTGATCAGCTTGGAAGTATTGTTGATTATCACGGAAACTAGGCTGTGCGTCTTGCTGACCTTGTGGGCCTGCATAAGCTGCACCTTGTCTCTGATTCATACTACCCGCCTTGGCTGCCATCATTGAGCGGAATACCTTGAATAGAATGAATGCGATACCTGCCATGATAAGAATATCCATGAATTGGATACCTTCAAACGCACCACCACTAAATAGAGCAGCTAATAAACCACCAGCAAGTAGACCACCAAGCAAGCCGCCCATTAGGCCTTTTTTGCCTGATGCACTTTTTGTTGTGTCTTGCTTACCAATCGTATTGGTATTTTGTTGTTTTTGTTTTGGCGCAGGCGCCGTTTTAAAGCTTTTACCAAATGACTTACCGCCACCGAATTTCTTTGCTTCTGCATGCGGTGCTGAGACCACAAAAACAAACATAAGGGCAACAATAGATAAAAGACGTTTCATTACCTCTTCCTTATTTTTGGAATTAATTTGGATTGATAATAGCTTGCATTGAGGAACAATGGCAGCATTAATCTTCAATAGAATGTTTCAGAGTGTTAAAACAAACAGTTATCCGTCTCAAACATGTGCACTAACTCCTAATTGACATAACTCTTACTTGAAGATTATAGCCATACATTTAAAATTAAGAACAATGTACATAATTTTATAGCTCAGGTTAATATGGCGCGCAGAAACGACCATTCTCATCAAGAAATACGCGAAATGGCATTAGATAATGTTAAATTATTTCTTAATGAGCATAGTCATCACGAACTCAGTTTACGCAAACTGGCAAAAAGCATTGGTTATGTACCGAGTACATTAGTCAATATTTTTGGTAGCTATAACTTATTGCTACTTCGCTCTATCGCGCAAACCCTTGATGAATTGATGCTTCAAATCTCACAAGGTATTGAAAACAGTGCAACCCCTGAAGAGGCACTAAAAGCCATTGCTTATTGTTATTATGATTTTGCACAGCAACAACCTAATCGTTGGAAGTTGGTATTTCAACATAATATGAATGGTGAGGCGCTGCCTGAATGGCAAGAAAACCGCATTAATCAAATGATGTCGATCCTTGAAAGAATGATCTTCAGTATTAACAATACGAAAACTCACGAAGATATTGTAGAAACAAGTCGTGTGATTTGGGCTGGTGTTCATGGTATTACGCTACTAAGCCTTGATGATTTACTTTTTTCATCAACACCGATTGATGGCCACAAACTTATTGATAACTTGCTGCTAAACTACATCAATCAATGGAAACTGCATTAACCAATATTCTTTGGTAAAAAGGATCTTTTATGGCAAAGCAAGCCAAACTACTTACACAACGTCGATTCCTCCCCTACTTTCTCACTCAATCTCTAGGGGCTTTTAACGACAACATATTTAAAAATACCCTGTTATTGTTTGTTGCTTTTGCTAGTGTCGATTCTCTACCTATATCATCTAATTTATTTATTAATTTAGCCGCTGGGTTATTCATTCTTCCTTTTTTTCTGTTTTCTGCTTTTGCTGGTGTACTGGCTGACAAATATGAGAAATCGGCTTTTATACGCAAAGTTAAACTCGCTGAAATCATTATCATGCTCTTTGGGGCTATTGCCTTTGTTTTAAAAGACTTCACGCTATTACTTATTTTATTGTTTTTAATGGGCACTCAATCCGCTTTTTTTGGTCCAGTAAAATACGCTTTACTCCCTCAGCAATTAAAAGAAGATGAGTTAGTTTCTGGTAATGCATTAGTTGAAACAGGCACTTTCTTAGCCATTCTATTTGGAACCATTGGCGCTGGCATTATTGCATCCCAAGAGAATGCGCAATATATTGCTGCTGGTGCTGTGCTTCTTTTCGCAGTACTTGGTTATTTATCTAGTCGTTTTATTCCTTATGCAAAAGCCATTGACCCAACACTTTCATTTCGCTGGCGACCAATTCAGCAAACACGGAATACTATTTCAATCGCAAAAAAAGATACGTCTGTATTTTTAGCGATTATGGGGATCAGTTGGTTTTGGTTTTTAGGTGCAAGTTACTTAACTCAGTTTCCTAATTACACTCACCATTTTTTAAACGATAATGCGATTACTGTTAGTGTACTGTTGGCGTTGTTCTCAGTTGGCATTGCAGTAGGTTCATTAGCCTGTGATGTATTATCTAAACACCGTGTTGAACTAGGCATTATTCCTCTTGGCAGCCTTGGTATTACTATTTTTGGTTTCAACCTGTTTTTAGCGACACCCGCAAATCCAATACATACCACTGATTTTTTTGAAATCTTAACGCATCCAGATCTTTTCTCTGTTTTTGTTAATCTCTTTTTTCTAGGGGTCTCTGGTGGGATATTTATTGTTCCTTTATACACGTTAATCCAAAAACGACCTCAAGCGAAACATCGCTCTCAAATCATTGCTGCCAATAATATTTATAACGCCATCTTTATGGTAACAAGTGCCATTCTTGGAATTATTTGTCTATCTGTCATTGAGTTAAGTATCCCTCAATTTTTCCTTCTTCTTGCGATATTAAATGGTATCGTCACACTCTTTTTGTTTTTCCGTGTGCCTATTTTTATTATTCGCTTTGTTTTATGGATTCTCACTCACACGGCATACCGAGTAAACCACAAACATTTGCATCATATCCCAGAAGAAGGTGGCGCTTTGTTAGTGTGTAATCACATCACTTATATGGATGCTTTTATTATCAGTGGAGCGTGCCCTCGCCCTATTCGATTTGTAATGGAAGAGGAATACGCTGAATTACCTTTAATTAAATACTTCTTTAAATTAACTAAGGTTATTCCAATTAATGCCACTAAAAGTAGCTCAATTCGACGAGCATTTATGGAGGTTGAAAACGCATTAACAAATGGAGAAATTGTGTTGATCTTTCCTGAAGGCGTTTTGACTCGTGATGGTGAAATCGGTGCTTTCTTACGAGGTATGGATATCATTTTGAAACGCTCACCGGTGCCAGTCATTCCAATGGCGCTGCGAGGCTTATGGGGAAGTTTCTTTAGTCGCCATGGCGGTAAAGCAATATTAAAACGCCCTAGTCGCTGCTGGTCTAAAGTAGAAGTGGTAGCAGGAGAACCCGTACTACCACAATATGCAACATCAAAACTGATGCGTGAAAAAGTAGCTCAATTACGCGGTGATTGTCAGTGATGATGCTTTAAAGCAACATAAATAAAAATACTGAGATTAATACACCTATACCTAATACTGCTGGGTATGCATAGCGGGTGGTATCTTTGGCGATTTCAACCTGAACGTCTATTTCTTTTTTACTCTGTTCATAATTTTTGCTGTCCTCATTACCATCAAATAATGACATAACCTCTTGTGTTGAGCTCGCAGCCAGTAACTGTTCTCTAAAATCATCTTCAACCAATAATGAAGTAAGTGTAGTTAATACCTCCATATGAGTCGACCCCGCTTCAGCTGGTGGGATTGCCAATAAGAAAATCATCTTAACTGGTTCATCACCATCTAAACCTGTCCACATCAGTTCTTCTTTTACAAACGCGCAAGCAAAAACAGGTGCTTTAACCGCTTCTGATTTTCCATGAGGAACGGCTAAGTACTCACCAAGTGCTGTTGGTCCTTCCTCCTCTCTTGTTAAAACAGCCTCTAAAAACTCTTGTTTGTTGGTCAATTTTCCATGTAGATCTAACTTATCTGTTAATGCATGAATGGCTGACAATCGATCATCAAATACGGCATCAATTAAAATAAGATCAGGTGAAGTAAGTTGTGCTAATTTCATTTTAAATTCCTTATTGCTGCATTAACCAAACAAATTGATATGGCTTTAAAGTAAACGTATTTGAAAATGATGCGTTTGTAATAACATCTACTCCTCCATCATCCAGATAAATATCTTGAGGGCTTGATGTGATATTTACTATAAATCGAATGGCTTCTTCTCCTTCACCACGTATCAAAGCAAAAATACCCTCACCTAACTCAAGTACTTTTTGTGATGATTGTGGAGAAAATGCTGAAAGCTGTTGACGTAAACCCAGTAATGAAACCATTTGGTTATACACTTTATAGCGTAATGCTTCTGAATCTTCGAGTTCTGTTTCTAACTCATCTAAATTAAATTTCTCACGATTAATACGGCGATTAATTCCTGATTCAAGCATTGCTTTTACATCATTTTCACTGCCTAACAAACTATGATAATAAATGGCAGGTACACCAATAAATGAAAGTAATATTGACTGTGCAGCTAAAAATTTATCGGATTTTTTCGTTGAATTATCATCAGGTTCCGTTAATGCACTTAAATAGTTAATATTAAGTTCATAAGGTGATTGGGTTCCATCGCCATTATCTTTATAGTTAACCCTTCCGCCCTTTCGTTCAACCTGTTTACACATCATTAATCTATCATCATTCGTTAATATCCCTTCTGTTGGACGAACTCCAATACCATCGTGACTAGCTAAAAAGTTGAAATACGTTGTTTTATGCCCTTCATGTAAACTTTGCATTGCTTCTGATGTTAACCCTTTTGCCCACATAGTCAGCATTTGACTATTTTCGCTCATAAATGCATGTAAAGTTAATGGCGGCAGCGGAAATTGATACACCATATGAGCCTCATTACCTTGCCCAAAGTAAGAGATATTTTCTCTATGAGGGACATTCGTTTCTGTGATTAATAATGTTCCAGGAATAGCCTTATCAAGAATAATTCGCCAAAGCTGAATAATTTCATGAGCCTGTGGTAAATGAATACATGATGTCTCTAATATCTTCCAAATAAACCCGATAGCATCTAAGCGAATAGAACGACCACCATTAGCAGCATACATGAGTAGAATATCTATACTCTCTAATAAAACTTTTGGATTATGAAAATTAATATCTATTTGATCATCTGAAAATGTTGTCCAAACATAAGAAATCTCGCCCGAAGCCTTATTAAATGGAGTTAAAAGTGGTAATGAGCGGGGACGCGTAACACTTGAATAATTAAGGCTAGGATCTGACTCGATAAAATACTCTTGATATTGCTCATCACCAGCTAAATAACGTTGAAACCAGTCACTACTTTTAGAAATATGATTAATTACGCAGTCATACATCAAATCAAAGTTATCTGATAATGCATTTAACTCTTGCCAACTCCCTAATTTCGGGTCAATTTTACGATAATCAACAACACTAAAACCATCATCTGAAGTATAAGGAAACATAGGTAATATATGAATATTACTAATAATGTTTTTTAAATATTTATCAGCAAATTTTTTCATTGTTGATAACGTTTTTTCTCCATCAGATGAAAAGCTATCCCCATAGGTAATAAGATAAGACGTTTTCTCATCAACCCATGATTGATAAATTGGTTTCTCTACTTTCCATTTGTTAATGAGTCCCAAAATATCTTGAGTAATCGATATCGCATTACCTTTGCCGTATATTTTTTCGACCTTGTTGAAAATAACGTTTTCTATCATTTTAATCACTCCAATTACTCTGCTGATTTAAATGTAAGACGTAAATCAATACTGTTATTAGGACGAACAATGGCATCACCCGATAATTCTTGTCCAAAATACGTTATCGCTTGTTCTCGATAATTTACCAATTCAACACTTTCACAATGTTCGAATGCTGTTAGATCAAGGTGTTGCTCACTATCTGTCGCATTGAATAAACGAACAATAACTGCATTTTCTTTATAAAAAGAGTGCCCAATACTTGATAGCTCTAACGATTGTTTAATTGAAAACAAGCTAAATAATGGTTTTCGTTTATGTGTATCGAATCTAACTTGGAAGCGTTCTAATCGATTTTCAAAGCTATTTAATGTTTGTTTTTGATAACTGAATGGAAGACCCAAGTAACAAGCCTCCAATTTGCGAATCGTACTGTGTTTTGCATCATCCGTTAAAGCAATAGCAAAACTAAATTGCATTGCTTTTTGTAATTGAGCGTCGGGTGTATGTACGACGGTATTGTTGATACCTGAAGCTCTACCAGGTCGCCATAAGAGGTCATCTTTACCAAGTACTCCCGTCGATTTAAATAAGGTCAAAGCCAATTTGTCACACGTTGAACCTTTGATGATTTGAAACTCTTTTAACCCTCTTCCATTCACAATAATCGCTTTATTATCTTGCTCTATCGCAACCGCTCCCTCAGTTGTTTCAATATCAATTGGGCATTCACGGTATGTATCTCTCCAATTATCAATATTGGTATCAACCATTCGCTCCATTACAGCAAAAGGCTGAGTACTTATCGATGTATTGGTTTGTATGTCTGAATTAATTAATACTCGAACACGATGATCTTTAATTTGATTCACTGTTGAAATATCTACTAATAATTGTTCTTGCTCTTTAACTAAGCGTAATGTGATATCAAATACCGCTGTTTCGGTAATTTTTTGGGTTTTTCTCTCAATAAGATCTTGTGGGACAGTTAAAGTTGCACGAACTTTCATGCTTTGCTCAGTTAGTCCTATATGACTTTCTAACCATTGAATAGAATTATTATAAAGAGGAATATCATTCTTTAATGGCGAAAAATCATATGAATCACCATCATCAGCTTGTTCTTCAAACTCCAACAATTTTGAAATAGTTCGACCATTCATTTTGTTTGTAACTTGAAGCTCATCATCATTAATCGTGAGTATTAGTACTTCGTTTTCAATACTATTTTTATTTTCAGATGCAACCATATGATTTTCTGATTGATTTTCTATAATTTGGAATATTTTATACCCCATTGCTGGTAATTGATTAACACAGATATTCAATTCAAAACGGTAATACGGTGGCACAGCAACTTCTTTCTCTCCATCTTTTGTTACTTCAATAACTTTTCCACCATCTAAAGTCTCTTTTTTTATAACCTCAATAGGTAATTCGATTTCTTTATCTATGATTGAAATATACTCATGATGGCTAAATACAACAGCTTTTACGACACCGTTATAAGGTGTTAACTGGCCATTAAATAACATCAACTCATTATCATGGCAGCTACTTGCAATTTCTTTCACTACAAGGTTATACAGTCCGTGACAAATTTCTTGTGCCTGTTTAAGACGATGCATAATATCTGTATTTGTTGCGTCACTATTACATCCCCCCATACTGTCATGAGCATGGCATTCCAGTATTTTTTTCCATGCAATATCAATCAACTCAGTATGTACAATGATTCCTTGAGCTTTAGCAATAGCAACAACTACTTCTAATTTTTTTAATAAAAACTGTTCAATTTCAAAATTGAGTTTCTTAATATCGTAACGAACAGATCCTATAGTTTTATGTATTCGTGCGTATCGTGGCGACTTAAATTCTCCTTGATAAGTCTCAAAGTCTTCACTGTTATTACGCAGCACATCAATAAAAGCTTCCATTGAAGAAATAGTATAAACATCGTATTCGGAAGATCGTTCTGTTGCTGAACGTAATGTTTGTGGTAGTGCAGGATCAATATTGACTTGATCTCCTCCAGATGGGATCAACACATCGTTTAATCCCGATAGAGATTTAATTTTCTCTATCATTGGAAAGATTTTTTTATCTAAATGCTCAGGGGTTGCTACAATATTCTTTGCAGCTCCATATCCATGAACTAAGTTATAAGCATAGATATCATCGCCACCAGATGAACGCCAAAAGAAATGAGATTTCTCGACTTGTTTTCCATAATCAATACCGCGCCAAAATACAATATTATCAATACCTACTCCCTTAAATAAGGTTGGCATTTGTGCATTATGACCGAAGGTGTCAGGTAAATAACCAACCTTCATGCTATGGCCTAACTCTTCCGCGACATGCATACCATACTTCAGGTTTCGAATAATCGACTCACCCATAACATTGTAAGTATCAGTCTGTGTATACCAAGGTCCAATAAACAATTTTTTATCAGTAATCAATTTCGCCATGCGATCTCGCATATGTGGCAACACTTTCAAATAATCTTCCACAATAGAAGATTGCCCATCTAAGTGGTAACAACTGTAGTCTGTTTGTGTTTCTAATATTTCAATTACTTTTGTAAAATTATAAGCTGCTAAAACGTCACTATCTTGTTGAGTAAAATACCACTCACGATCCCAATGCGTATGAGGAATTACATGTACTTTAGCCATTTGATTATCTCTTTATCTTAATTGGAATTATGAGGAGAACAGTCATCTCCCCTATTTTTTAAATGTTACTTGTATCTGGTTTAGTACAAAGCAATAACGCTATGGCAATAAAGCTTGAGCCAACAAATACAGATATGGTGTAACTGATAGGATCTGAAGATAAGAACCATCCCCATACGGCAGGTAAAGGCAAGCTCTGGAATACATTAAGTACAACGGCCAATTGAGTACCAATAATTGAGCCAAGAATCATTATTGGGATCATTTTCGGATTTTTAAGAATAAAAGGAATTGCCCCTTCAGAAATACCAATCATACCAAGCATTAATGATGTTTTACCGACCGTTTGCTCTTCATTAGAAAAAACACGTGGACGAAATTTGCCATCAAGTAATGCAGCTAGTCCAACTCCAATAGGGGGAATAACAATACCAAGTTCACGAGCGATTAAATCAAAACCATCCCCCATACCATTCAAACCAAGAGCAACCGAACCCGCAGCCTTATTAATTGGTCCACCAAGATCAAAAGCAGTACCTGCTGCAATCACCATAGAATAAATACCACGCCCTGCATCTCCAGCTTCGGTAAACAAATTAATCATGGCAATATTCAATGCACCAAAAAATGGGTTAATGATGTATTCCATGGTAAGCACCATTACAACACCAGTAACGGCTGGAACTAATAGCATGGTTTTTAATGTTGTAAGTTCTGATTTAACTTTGATGACATCATTAAGATAACGAACTAAATAACCAACCAGAAAACCAATTGCAATTGCTCCAAAGAAACCAGATGGTGCCCAACCTTCTAAATCAAAAAATCGTTTATATACTTCATCACTCATGATCCCACCGATAAACGCAGGGATCAGCGCTGGTTTACCTGCAATGGAATACGCTAAATAAGCAGCAAAAATTGGATACATAAATTTAATTGTCATGAAGCCTAATTTATCTAGCGTTTGAATTGGCGTTCCACTTATATCAATAAACTCCCCTGTAATCTTTGCTACTGCCATTAATAAACCACCCAAAACAACAACCGGTAACATGTAACTAATACCCGTCATAATATGGCCAATAGCAACTTGATAAACTGAACGTTTTTCTTCTATAGGTAATTCGTCTGTAGCATCTGACTTCTCTTTACCACGCTTCATTGCTGAAGGAAGTAATGTATCAACATGCTTTATTAATTCTTGAGTTCGCACCTTTAATGGATTGGTGTTATCAAAGCGTTCCATATCCATAATTGGCACATCTACAGCAAGAACAACCGCATCAGCAGTAGCAATATCATGCGTGGTAAGCCTATTTTTTACACCATCACTACCCTGTGTTTCTACTTTCACTTCATAGCCTTGCTTTTCAGCCCAACTTTGAATTTTTTTAGCGGCCATAAACGTATGAGCAATACCTGTAGGGCAAGCGGTCACTGCTACCAGTTTTTTTGTATTCATTTTTATACCCTGATGTAATCAACTTATATTCAGTATAGGGATCTTGAAGTATGCAGATACTGTTTCATCATACTATTCACGTATGACGATACATCTGTGACTCGAATCAAAGACTTTATTTACTATTTCAAGCCTAATACAACTTATTAACTTAAATGTAAATAATAGAGAGCGATGAATACTTTCCGAGGAATAGAGCGCACCATTTATGAATATTTAATTGGTCACGCGAGTGATTTACAAAATATTCCAGCGAAAACAATTGCAAACAAAGCATTAACAACGACAACTTCAGTTAATCGAGTTTGTAAAAAGATGGGATATGCAAGTTACACAGAGCTTCGCTACAAACTTTCTAATGAGTTAAATAAAGAGAGCAACTCACAGCAAAATGAAGGCAATGAGCAACAGCAAATCGCAGAGCTTGCAAATACCTTAAAATCCTCTCCCGTTGTGTACCTCTACTCTAGAGGTGCATCAATTGTGAGTATCACTTATTTATCTCGATTTTTATCTTTAGCGAATGTTCCACATTTAGTCATCACAGACATACATCAATTAACAAGAGCTGAATTAGGGACTCTACTTCTCGTTAGTAAATCCGGTGAAACAACAGCGGTGATAGATATGGCTTATAACGCCAAACGGAAGGGATTAAAGGTTCTCGGTATTAGTCATAAAGGTTCTACACTTGAACAAGCTTGTCATTTAAATATTATATTAGAAGAACAGGTAGATGGTGTTTCACTGTATGGTAGGGAGTCTCAAATTCATATTTTGCAAATTATTGATCAAATAGGTAAAGAATTGCTGACCTTTTAACATTAAAATTACGCAACTAAAAAACAGCGGTTAATCCCAATAATTAATAATAAGCGGTTCTATTAAGTAAAAACACTCAATAATATGTTTAGAATATTAGTAAAATTGGTATAAGTATAAATAACCGCTGTTATTTAACATTATAAATTCATAACAAAGCCGAGACGAATTGCATAATCATTTTCACGATTACCATTAGAATCTACGTAAGTTTCATCTACTGATACTAGCTCCATATATGGAGTCCATGTATCATCAATTTTATAATTAATCATCACGGTATGCTCCCAGTAATCATCACGACCAGTACCTTGATCAACACCATCTTGATAACGATAACGAGGATTATACATTAAACCCACATCACCAAAGCTTTTCGATACCCAAAGGTCAAATTGATTCGATGCACCTCGAGTTGTACCGCTTCCATCAAGATAATTTTTACCGTTTTCATCATTAGACCAATTGTAACGGTATCGGCCAGTCACTGAGATACCATTATCAAAATTCGTCCCTAACTTTAAGTATGGTCGGTATTCGGTCCAATTTGGTGCCGTTACCATAACTAGACCAGGAGACCAATACCAATCTTCATTAATGTTAAACTTATATGTCGCTTCAAATTCTTGAGCTGCGGCCTTCAAACCATTTTTATTAGAATCGTTTGAATCGTTTCCAGCAAAATAAGCATCGTTATGAATTTGCGCAGCCTCGGCACTGAAATAAAATCCAGTATCAAATGTATGCATAAATTTAACGCGACTATCTTTAATATCTGATGCAGTATTATTACCAAATCGAACATCAAGTTTTGTTTCGCTAGCAATTGTAGGATTTGCTGTTAGTGCAATAAGAGTCGAACAAAGTAGGGCTTTAATTTTCATTTTTGACCTTTTATAAATTATTTTTGCAAAGGATAACTGTTCATGGCCACTATATATATTCACTCTTTTCCTTGTAAAAAGTATTATCGTACAAACGGTGTATTAGGGTGCTACTTGAACATCAATCACACTTATTTGGCGAAAAAATAAAAGGAATGTGGAAATTTAAATAAAAAAAACAGTAACTCTAATTACTGTTTTAATATTTTCTTTATAAGTTCCGATTACGAATCAACCCACTCTTTAACCAATTTACGTGAAATTTTAATGCCAGAAATAAGCAAATGTTCTGGCATGATTTCATAGCGTATTGGTTGCTCAAATTTAGCCAATTTATCTTGAGTAAACTCGATTAACTTAACAGGGATTTTTCCTGTGTTTGAAACAAGAACGGCTACAGGTCGTTGTCCATACACCTCATCAAGTACATCGACCACAATCACATTATCGATCTCATGATGTGTCAGTAGCACTTGCTCTATTTTTTCAGGATGGATATTTTCGCCACCAGAAATAAACATGTTATCAGCACGTCCGTGAATATGGAGCTCAGCATTAATCACAGAACCAAGATCTTTAGTTTCAAACCAGCCATCTTCGTTCGCTACATCAATAATGCCTGAAGAGCGATAATAACCTAGAGTTAAACTCTCCCCTTTTACCCACACTTCGCCTTCTTCAATGCGTAATTCTCGATAAGGCAGAACATTCCCTACTCCCGGCTCACCATCTGCTCTTTTTGCTGTTACGGTTGAGCCCATTTCGGTCATACCATAACCAAGCCAACATTCGATGCCCTGTTTTTGCGCAGCTATTGTTAATTCGGTTGGAATAACACTACCACCTAGTAGAACACGTTTTAATGCGAGCTGAGATGTTTCACCACTATCTAAGATACGTTGCAGTTGAGTTGGAACTAACGACGCATGCGTAACACCAGCTAAATCATTCAGCAAGCCTTGCTCTGTTGGCATCACCAGCATTCCGCCAGAAAGTAACCAACGCCAAACAATAGCTAAGCCTGAAACATGAAATAAAGGCAGTGATACCAGCCAAGAATCACTGACATCAAAGTGTAACCAACTTAATAAACCAGCAGCTGAGTGTAAGTGGTTACTTGCACTGTGCGCGACAGCTTTAGGGTTTCCCGTTGAGCCTGATGTAAACGTTAATGTTGCTAAACGAGTTGGTTGCCATGTAGCTGCTACTGCGCCATATTCTGCGTTTATCAGTTGCAAATGATGCCATGTACCAGAGATGGTCTCTTGACCTTCACCAAACCAAATATGATTAGCAGCAATGCTAGTAACTAATTGGTGCAGCTGTTTGCTCGGTGTCTTTGGATTAATTGCAGCAAAGCGAGCTCCAATACGAACAGAGGCCAGCTGCAACCAAATTAATTCTATGCAGTTTTTAGCAATGCCAACAATCACATCATCACGCTTAACGCCTTGCTGAAGAAGGCCATTAGCATAACGATTGGTTTGTGTAGACACTTCACTCCATGTCCACACTTTATCGCCATCACGCAATGCAATGTCTAATTCTCGCTCTTCACTCCACTTAACCCAAGGCCAAGTCGTGAATGCTGGTGAGATCAGTTTTCCCATATCACCTCGAGATCCGCTAATTGTGCCACTGGTAAGTCGCAATTAGGCCAAGAAGTATCTAGCTGCATTTTAAACAGCTCGATAGTATCTAAACCCGGAATCGTTTCTGGTGTTTTCCAAGCAGCTAATCGTGCAAGTTGTGTTAATGCCAAACTTGATTCAATGCTTGAGCTGATCACCGCTTGCATACCTAATTGGTGCGCTTGTTCAATTAACGAAATACACTTTTCAACAGAACCGACTAATGTTGGCTTGATGACAATAGCAGCAACACCTTCTTGAGTTTCAACAGTAAAACCATCATCACGTACGGTTTCATCCCATGCGATTGCAATATTTGTGGCTTTAGAGAAAGCTAAACTCTCTTCTGGTGTAGTACATGGTTCTTCTAAGAATTCGATACGAGAACGAAATTGTGGATGTACGTAATTAGCAAATTGCTCTGCTTTCTTTGTAGTCCAGCCACGGTTGGCATCAAGGCGTAAAGAGAGATCAGAAATCAGCTCTAAAAACATATTCACAACCATGCCATCACGAATAGGTTCGTATAAACCCACTTTGATTTTGGCTATTTTCTTACCGCTCATTTCATTAAGCTTAACAACCAAGTCATCAGGATCGCCAGAACACAAAGGTGCAGCTTGGTAGTTACCTTCTTGTGGCAACTGTTTTTCAAGCTCTAACAAAGCCATGCTAAAGCCAAATGCAACTGATGGGCAGTTTGAATCAAGATCCAACTCTTCATTGTTTAACCATGATTGAGTTAATGAAATTAAATCTTCACGAGCTTGTTCTAGCGTTTCTTGGCTGAATTCAGGTAAAGGCGCAACCTCACCTCTTGCTGTATGTATTCCATCACTTAACTCAATGACCAATCCATCTCTTTGCTGAAGACGTTGTTCACGAAGAATTACTCCACTGTCCATAGGGAGTTGATATTGATAGATCTTGGCTGTTTTCATCTCTTACTCCAACCAATAAAAGAAAAAAGAGACTCAAAGGAGCCTCTAATACTTAATTGAATCTGTAACAGCGAATTATGGGTTACGAGGGAATTTATCGAAGTCTGGACGACGTTTTTCGTTAAACGCGTTACGACCCTCTTGGCCTTCTTCTGTCATGTAGAACATCATTGTTGCGTTACCCGCTAACTCTTGAAGACCTGCTTGGCCATCACAGTCAGCATTTAGCGCTGCTTTTAGACAACGTAATGCCATTGGGCTGTGTTGTAGCGTTTCACGACACCAACGAACCGTTTCTTTTTCTAGATCAGCAACAGGAACAACCGTGTTTACTAGACCCATATCCAACGCTTCTTGAGCATCGTAGAAACGGCAAAGGAACCAGATTTCACGAGCTTTCTTTTGACCAACGATGCGAGCCATATAAGAAGCCCCCCAACCACCGTCAAAAGAACCTACTTTAGGTCCTGTTTGACCAAACTGTGCATTTTCAGCAGCAATGGTTAAGTCACACATCATATGAAGAACATGGCCACCACCAACAGCGTAACCTGCTACTGCAGCAATCACTGGTTTTGGACAAGTACGGATTTGACGTTGGAAATCCAATACGTTTAAGTGGTGTGTACCGCTGTCATCACGGTAACCGCCGTAATCGCCACGAATCTTCTGATCGCCACCTGAACAGAATGCGTCTTCACCTAAACCAGTTAAGATGATCACACCGACTTTTTCATCGTAGCGTGCATCTGCTAACGCATCGATCATCTCTTTTACTGTGCCCGGACGAAATGCATTACGCACTTGTGGACGAGCAATCGTAATTTTTGCGATACCATCTGCTGATTTGTGGTATTGAATGTCTTCGTATTGCGCAGTGCAATCTGTCCAATTTACTGGAGCGTAAAGTTCTTCTTCTGAAATGCCAACAGTTCTTGCCATGGGATTTATGTCCATTGTTGTAAGAATGTATTAAGTACATGTGTAAAGCGTTCGGGCTGTTCCACATGAGCGTTATGCCCTGCCTGAGCAATGATTTGATACGTTAATTGACTTTGCTCAGCCAAGTGTTGAAATTTTTTATCTGCTTCACCGCAAATATAAAGAATTGGAATGGTGCTACGATGTAATGCATCAAGCAAATATGGTTGCTTAGCAAGTGACGTAGATCTCAACATCATTCCAATTGCGTGCCCAAGATTATCACTTCTCTTGGTTACTAAAACTTGTCTTTGCTCAGGGTTTAGTGAAGAAAACACCGCTTGTTGATACCAATTGTCTAAAACATCAACAATAGGTAGTTCTTCAAAGCGCTTTGCCCATTGAATATCATTTGCCAAGCGCAGCTGCTTTTCTTCTTCTGAAACTAAGCCAAAGTTTCCACCTTCAATGCACAGTCCTTTCACTTCTATCGAAGAAGGCAAAGAATACATCGCATGAAGATACATCGCTAATCGCCCACCCAACGAGTACCCAACAAAGATAAAGGTCTGATAAGGTGATTTTTCCAATTGTTCAACAATCAACTGGCAGCTCTGTTCAAATCCCTCATTGTGATCCAATAAGGTTAATTGACTGTTTCCATGTCCTGGAAGATCAATTAATAATACTGGATGCGTTTTTGCAACCTTTGTAGCAATGCTTGACCAATCTTTCGTTGATCCTAACAAACCATGTAAAAATACCACACAAGGTTGAGTGGTATTTTTCATTGTTTCTAATTGTTTAGAATAAAGCGGCATGCTGAATGGTCTGAAAAAGACGTGTTAGCTCTTCACCAGATTGACCTGCTGGTGTATTGATCTCAATTAAATGAATACCCTTTTCCAAACCATCGTTAATCATCGACATGGCACAGCTTAGTGTTTCTGGCCTATGATAGGACAAACCAAACATCGCAGCAGCATGGCTGAACTCTAGCTGATGAGGCATACGATAGAAATCATCTTTCTTTTTCTCATTCACGGGTAATAAATCAAAAATACCACCGCCATCGTTATTCATCACCACAACAACCATAGGTTGCGTCGCCTGCTTTAATAACGCTAAAGAATTCAAATCATAAAGTAATGACGTATCCCCAACTAAAGCAAGTAACGGTTTATCATTAGCTAACTGAACCCCAACGGCTGTAGCCACTAAACCATCAATACCTGACGCGCCACGATTGGTATATACATCCTTTTGGTTCAGCTCTCCTGTCATGTCCAATAAACGAACGATCAAGCTGTTACCAATAAACCAATCACAGTCATTGGCTTTTTGGCCTACGGTAAGCGCAAAGCTTAATTCAGATAATGTTTCGCTATTGCACGCCATAGAACGAGCCAGTGCCAATGCATTCTGTGATGCCACTTTAAGAGATTCACTCCAATGGACAGATGGCGCATGGTCAAATACACAATCTCGATCAGCAAGGCTGTCTGCATGTGTTTGACACCAAGTTGAAATATCAGCACGATAACGAACATGCGCATGACAACTTTCGTTTAATAACTCACTATGAGGATCTATTAAATAATAGGCCTGTTGGTAGTTTTTCAACCATACACCCAAACGTTTTGATACTAATCGAGCACCAAATTGCAAAACGCACTCAACTTCGGATAACAACTCAAAACACGCATTATTTTGTAGCCACAAATCGTAATGTGCACACTCTGAATAATAACCTGATTGTGGATCTGCCAATACTGGCCAACCAAGCTCTTTTGCTAACTGTGCTGCGCAATTTGCTTCTTCTAAAGAAACTTTACCGATAATCACAACCCCTTTCTTACGTGCTGTTTGCATCCAGTTAGGTGATAACGTTACGTGAGAAAAATATGGTGTTTGTTCGATATAAGAAGAAGACTTTGCTTTCCAATTCTGAATAGGCGTTAAATAATCAACAAGAAGGCTATCGTCTTTTTTACCATAAAACGGCTCAGGAAAAGGACAATTAATATGAATAGCCCCCCCCTGCTCTTGTTGAATAAAGCACGCTTGATCAAGACGACTTAATAACCACTGTGCCGGCACGTTTTGATTTGGAGAAGGTAATTGAAGCGAATGGCAAACGTGTGACGAGAAGATACCTTGTTGATTAATCGCTTGGTTCGCACCACAGTTAATCAGCTCTACAGGGCGATCAGCGGTGAGTAACACGAGTTTTTCTTTGGTTAACCCCGACTCAGCCACTGATGGCAATAAATTAGCGACAGCTGTACCTGAAGTAACAATAACAGCAACAGGATCATTGGATGCTTTAGCAATACCTAAAGCCAAAAAGCCCAAGCCACGCTCATCAAAATGGGTATGGATGGATAAAAGAGCATGTTCAGAAGCGGCAAGAGTTAGTGGAGTTGAACGCGAGCCCGGAGCGATGCAAATATGCTTTACTCCATTTCGAACTAACTCCTCAATAATTAACTCAGCCCAAACTTGATTTAGCATTACTTGCTGCTCAGGTTGCATCATGCGACTTGCGACTCCGTGATATCTGAACTCACATTAGTATCAGATTCTAATAAGGTACATAAAGTAGAAGTTTTTCTATCTAATTCGTCCCATTCACTGCTTGGCTCTGAACCTGGAACAATACCTGCACCTGCAAATAAATGAAGTTTATTACCCATAACCAAAGCACTGCGAATAGCAACACAAAATTCACTGCGCTGTTGACTCAAGAAACCAACTGCACCGCTATACCAACCACGGGCAAAAGGTTCATTATCAATAATGAAATCCAAAGCCGACATACGAGGTAATCCAGCAATAGCTGCCGTTGGCTGTAAATTATCAAGTAATTGAGAGTCACTGCATTCCGCATTAATTTCAGCAGAAATAGGACGTTTTAAATGCTGAACTTTGCGTAATTTCACCAATTCAGATGATTCTGCAACGTTCATTGAAAGACTGAACTTAGATAAACGGTGAACAATATCGTCCACTACTAAACGGTTTTCATACTGGTTTTTCTTATCAGCAATTAACCATGAGGCCAATTGATTATCTTCTTCTTCATCATGACCACGCCCAATCGTACCTGCTAACGCTTCGGTTTTAAGCGCATAACCATTACGTACATACAAACGCTCAGGAGTAGAACCAATAAAACAATGCTCGCTGTCTAACGCCATCATAAAATGAAAACTATGGCTATTTGACTGGCGACTTGCTTTTAAAAACTGAGCAGACGATAAATTCTGATCAAGCGTCAATGTCGTTTTACGAGCGAGTACCACTTTCTCAAACTGCTTATTTTCAATTGCAGTTAACGCTTTATTGACCATGTTTGACCAATCCGCTTTTTCAGGCGTATTGATACGTTGAGTTACTCGGCAATGTAATTCAGATAAATCCTCAAACTCTTCTGTCATTTTGTTTAATGTAGAGAGCAAACGGGAATTATCTTCTGACAAATTCACCATAATATTCCACGATGAACCCAAACGCGTAATTTCTACTTGAGGAAGAAAAAAGAAAGATGACATACAGCGACGATTACGTTCAGTTCGACCATCAAAAGATCGCCCCCCCCAAATACGTTGTTGAGGTGCGAGAACTTTTTGAGCGGTACTAGGATCGGTAAACGTCTTAACTTGACCCAATACTGCCACTTCTTCTTCACCGTCACGTGATTGCCAATAAAACTTAGGAAATACAGGTTGTGCTTCTAACCAATCAATTAGCTGCTCACCAATAGACCAATCCAGTTTTAAAGAAATTGTATGGGATGTTGTTGCCTGTGTAATTTGATGACGAATCGATTCAATGGCATCTTGAAAAGTGGACAAATTAACCTCTCTTGATCGTTTTCAGCCATCATGGCAACCGACTTGCACAAGCGGAATTGCTTGTTATTTCCTTGTATGAACTAGTGATTCTAGCAAAAGGTTTGTAAATAAAAAATAATTCACATCAATTGTATGTCTAAAAAATAAAACTCTTATCAAATTTTGCTTGTTTATGAAAATCTAAAACAAGAAAAGCAATACCTAAAAAATTCTTAAGCCACGCAAAAAAGGCGATGAAATTAAAAGAAGAGAAATTATCTATTTTTAGATAGAAATATGGCAGAAGATGTTTTTACATGATTTTTTTCTAAAAATTGGTTCTCAGCCTATTAGAAATAGTGTAATTTGAATCTATATCGTTTTTATATCATCAGGGTTTCACCATGCAAAATATTGGAATGTCATCAAAACTTAGCAGTGTATGCTACGACATCCGTGGTCCAGTTCTTAAACATGCTAAGCGAATGGAAGAAGAAGGCCACAAAATTCTTAAGTTAAATATTGGGAATCCAGCCCCATTTGGCTTTGACGCCCCTGATGAAATCCTTGTTGATGTGATTAAAAATCTACCAACATCGCAAGGTTACTGTGATTCAAAAGGCATTTACTCTGCACGTAAAGCCGTTGTTCAGCACTATCAGCGTCGCGGTCTATTAGATTTGGACGTAGAAGATGTTTACATCGGTAACGGTGCATCTGAGCTGATCGTTATGGCAATGCAAGCGTTATTAAATAATGGCGATGAGATGCTAGTTCCTGCTCCTGATTACCCATTATGGACAGCAGCAGTGTCACTTTCAGGTGGTAAACCTGTGCATTACATGTGTGATGAAGGGGCAGATTGGTACCCAGATTTAGACGACATTAAAAAGAAAATCACACCAAACACTAAAGGTATCGTGTTAATTAACCCGAATAACCCAACAGGTGCGGTATACAGTCGTGATTTCTTACTGCAAGTTGTCGAAATTGCACGTCAAAACAACCTAATCATTTTTGCTGATGAAATTTATGACAAAGTACTTTATGACGGTGCGGTTCATACTACATTGGCAACATTAGCACCTGATATCTTAACGGTGACATTCAACGGCCTATCTAAAGCCTATCGTGTATGTGGTTTCCGTGGTGGTTGGATGTTCTTAAACGGTCCTAAAGATCACGCTCAAGGTTATATTGCTGGGTTGGATATGCTTGCTTCAATGCGCTTATGTGCAAACGTACCGATGCAACATGCGATTCAAACAGCGTTAGGTGGTTATCAAAGCATTAATGAACTTCTGCTTCCAGGTGGTCGTTTATTAGAACAGCGTGATAAAGCGTATGACCTCATCACCCAAATTCCTGGTGTAAGTTGTGTGAAACCAAAAGGTGCAATGTATCTGTTCCCTAAACTTGATCCTAAGATGTACAAGATTAAAGATGATCAGAAGTTTGTGCTAGATTTCTTAATCAAAGAGAAGGTTCTACTAGTTCAAGGAACTGGCTTTAACTGGCCAACACCTGATCACTTCCGTATCGTGACATTACCACGAGTTGATGATCTAGAAACTGCGATTGGTCGTCTAGAGCGCTTCCTACACACTTACAAGCAATAAATTGTTCTTGTTATAAAAATTCAAAAGCCTGCTCACTTGCAGGCTTTTTTATGCAATAAATATTAACGCTCACGTACAAAGTGGTTCTGAACAATCGCACTAAGGAAGGTTTCGCTCTTCACAAACTTAAAGTTTAGCGGTTGTTCTAAACCAGCAAATAATGGTGAGCCTCCACCTAACAGCACAGGTATCGTGGTAATAATAAGCTCATCAATCAAGTCCTCTTTTAAAAAGTTTTGGATAGTCACTCCACCATCGATATACAAGTTTTTAAAGCCTTTAGCATGAATCTCATTAAGAACCTCTTTCAACTCACCCTTAACTAAAAAGACTTTGTCTTCATACCCTTCAGGTACAGAGGTCATGGTATTACTCAGAACAAAAACCGGTTTTGAATAAGGCCACTCAACATCAAAACTTAATACCATATCCAAAGTATTACGTCCCATCACCATGGCATCGATACGTTCAAAATGTTCGATAAATCCCATAGAGTTCTGATCTGGATTTGGAATCGCATGTAACCAATCAAGGCCTCCGTTTTTATCTGCAATATAACCATCTAAACTTGTTGCTATAAATACACTGTTTGACATGCGATACCTCGATTCTTATTTGTTAACCGTCTTTAACTTGGCTTTGATTATTTCTTTCTATATAATTATTCTACACTGTAGAAATTAATATTAGTTTAGCGAGGAATTTAAATGTCTGTCAAGGAGAAAAAAAGAGGAAGACCTAGTGGTTCAAATAAACAATTAAGCCAAAAATCCATAATGATAATGGCAAAAGAATTAATGAAATCAGAAGGAAAAATCCCAAGTATTCGCAAACTGGCTACGCATCTAAATGTTGATGCAATGGCTATCTACTATTACTTCAGCAATAAAAACGCGCTACTTGAAGCCATCACAGTGTCATTAATTGAAGAGATACATCAACCAAAAGAACAAACTGACTGGCAAGATGAATTACATCTGTTATGTGTAAGTTACCTACGCTTACTCAATACGTATACAGGACTGCTTGAGACACTACTGTCGATGACATCGCAAGGGCCTGCTGATATTTTTACCGAACGTTTTAGCATGATCATTGAGCCACTTGAACTCGATAATACAGCGAAAAAAAACGCCTTGGATCTATTAGCAGATTACCTACATGGGTTTGCTCTCGCTTTACACTGTAACCCATCGCACGAATTAGATATTTCCGAATACATCAAAGGACCGCTTAATTTTTATTGTCTTGCCCTTAAATATTCACACTAAGCCAAACAGCCCTTAGGCGTCACATTAAAATGGCGCTTAAACTCACGGCTAAATTGAGAAGTGCTGGTATATCCAACTAAATGAGCAGCGTCATTCACTCGTTTACCTTCTAATTGAATCAACTCTTTTGCTTTATTCAAACGTACTTTTTTTAAATACTGCAATGGCGACTCTAGCGTGATTTTCCTAAATGCAGAGTGAAAAGCAGAAACACTCATGTTGGCTTCTTCCGCTAAATTTTGCACAGTTAAGCTATTTGCATACGATTGATGCATCTTATTCATCGCTTTAGCAACACGAGCATACTGGCTATCATGATGCGCTAAATTAAATAATACGTGACCTTCAGGCCCAGTCAGCACTCGATACACAATCTCAGTTAATAATGCCTCTCCTAGCATTTTTGTATCTAGATCTGTATGTAATGCAGCCATTAATCGCTTACAGCTCTCCAACATATCATTCGCCATTTTTACGGATGTTAATCCAAAGCCATCTGAAGAGGTTTGTATACAAGGTTGAAACTTTGCTTCTTCTAGTTCATTTACTAAACGATGTAACAAAGCGGAATCCACATCAATACTTAAACCTAACAACGGCTCTCCATTTTCTGGGAATGCTTCGCACTCTAATGGCATCGGCACGCCCACAACTAAATAATCATCAGGGCCATAATGAACAGGCTGATTACCTATATAAATATTCTTATGCCCTTTACCAAGAACAATAATTCCTGACTGATAAACAAAAGGCTGACGTTGATTTCCTTTACTACTGCGATAAAACCACACGCCAGGAATCGCGGTTTCTTTAATACCTTCAAGATCATTAAATCCACAATGATCCGCATAGCTTTGCATCAATTCGCCCAAAGACTTCATTCATTATCCTTTATCTGATTAAGATCACATCTATTCAATTCTATTTAAAAAATACGCTTAATTGTAGAAATAGGCAATAAAAAAGCAGGAATTCGCCTTTATAGATCGCATACCAGCTACTAATATGCACTTATTGAAATAATAAGCTCTAGAAAATAGAGCATCCTTTTTGGAAGAAATGAGGTACAGCAATGAAATTCTCTTACGTTAACTCTACTCTAATCCATTTTGGCCAAGGTCAAATCGAAGCTATCGCAACATCTATTCCACAAGACCAAAAAGTGCTTGTCATTTATGGTGGTGGTTCTATTAAGCACAATGGTGTTTACGATCAAGTTGTCGCGGCTTTATCCAATCATACATGGCTTGAGTTTTCAGGCGTAGAACCGAATCCAACAGTAGAAACATTAGATAAAGCGGTCACTATCGCTAAAGAAGAAAACGTAGATTACATTCTTGCTGTTGGTGGTGGCTCAGTTATTGATGGCTCAAAATATGTTGCAGCAGCAACCAAATATGACGGTAATGGTTGGGATATCTTAATTGGTAAACACACAGTGACAGAAGCCGTTCCACTTGGTGCAATCTTAACCTTGCCAGCTACAGGTTCTGAATCTAACTCTGGTGCTGTAATTACTCAAAAATCAACACAAACCAAACTGCCTTTCATGGCTTCAGCAGTACAACCTAAATTTGCGGTTCTTGATCCTGATTCAATGAAGACATTGCCAGAACGCCAATTAATTAACGGGATTGTTGATGCTTGGGTTCATACTTGTGAGCAGTACTTAACTATGCCAACCGGTGCAATGGTACAGGATGGCTATGCCGAAACCCTACTACGCAACTTACTGACTCTCGGAGCTCAATACGATAACCGTGACAATAATGAATGGCGCTCAAACCTCATGTGGACAGCTAACCAAGCACTAAATGGCTTGATTGGTACAGGTGTTCCTCACGATTGGGCAACACATATGATTGGTCATGAGTTAACAGCGCTTTATAACGTAGATCACGCACGCTCTTTATCTATCGTTCAACCGTCTTTACTTCGTAATCAAATCGAAGCAAAACGAGCTAAATTAGAACAAATGGGTAAGAATGTATTTGGGCTTGTTTATACCGATGATTTAGCAGAACGTACTATCATTGAAATTGAAAACTTCTACCACAGCTTAAACTCTCCAACGGTATTAACGGAGCATGGTAATGATAAAGCATCTGCTATTGATGCCATTATCAAACAGCTTGAAGCTCACGGAATGGTTGCTTTAGGTGAACATCAGGCAATTACACCTGATGTATCACGTAAAATTCTTGAAAACGCTGTAAAATAACCGTCTAAATACTGACTCAGAGTAATGTGTTCTGAGTCAGTATGATTTTACAAACTAACTTATTGTTGTTTAAAGAAATCAAAGCCTGTTAAATGCTCAGCTAGTGCAGGCTCAGTTAAAATTTTATCCTGCTCTACATCGTATTTAATGAATCGAATGCCATCTGATTGATAATCATCATATTGTTCCCCATCTGGTCTCAACAAAATAAGAATCTTACCGTTTTCAAAATAATTTGAAGCCGCCGTAATGTCCCCTGCATAAGCTTCTAACGCTTTATTTCCCGTATCTTCCCATGTATCTGTTAATAAAATATGCCCATTTTCAGTCACAACCATACCTATATTGTCATCATTAGGATGATGGAACGCTGCAACAAATTTTTGATCTATATTTTTAAAAGTCACATCTGAAGAATATGGCGTTACGATAATCTCTTTATCTTGTTTTAAGTTATAAGTAAAAAAGTGCATTTTATCTTGAGACTCAGAATAATAGCCCGCAGAAATAAAGTTTGCATCCTCGCCCAGTTCTGGATAGTAATCAGAAATATTACGAGGGCCGCTTAATAAACCATTTTCATCGGCGGTAATGAAGGTATCACCCGTGAGCTTTCCATAACCACTGCCTTCATTATCATGCCACCCTGCCCCATTCACGGTTCTTGAAATACTTTCAGCTATATACCCTGGATCAGGCAAATCTTTATATTTACTTAATGGGTACCATTTTGGTACAACCGTATTCCAGTCAAAGGCTTGTGCAAAATTAACATTGTCATTTTTTGGTACAATTGAATTAAATAAATTACCCGCAAACCAAGCACAGTTTCCATACAGCGTATATTTACCACCATTCCAATCTTTTCCTATTCCTAAAAATAGCTTGGCGATCTCTTTACTCTCAACATATAGCGCCTCTTCTTTTTCCGCTATATCCTGCTTTATTTGTTGATAGTTTTTATCTTCAATATGAACACACTTTTGAAAACTAAATTCTCGACTGGCTTGGTTGCCATCGCTACCAAATCCATATCCATCAAACTGAACTTTTCCTTCATCATCTTTATAAAAAAGATCCACCCATGTATGTCCAACCGCTCCAGAATCAGCCCATTGAACCATTCTTTCTAATAATTGAACGATATTGTCATCAGGGTAATCGTGTTGAAATTGTTGATAAGTTTCTAATAGGGGAATTCGATTGGCTTTTCGATTTATTCGAATACACACTTGAGGATAACCAATATTAGGATCTCCCTCTAAAGCAACACGATGCCCATTTCGATATTCATCGGCAGTGACAACATTAGAAAAAAGAGCAAGGGAAAGCATAGTTGATGCTGTAATAATGGTTCGATTCATAATTAATCCTTAATATTATTAAGTCGCATCATTAGCCTATTTAATTATTTTTCGAAGGTCATAGAGATAATATTCAAAATGCAAATAATTAAGCATTTATACCAATTTGATTAATTTTAAATAAAAAAACCGCACCAATTAAATTGGTACGGTTTATTTTAATTCTATCAATAAAGATTATTTCTTCTTGCGTTCCCACTGTGTAATAAAGGCAACAGAAGCAATAATAATAGCAGCACCTAACCATAAACGACCAGGTGGAACCCATCCAAATACCATCCAACCAGCTAACACATTTAATGGCAATTTTGCATGATCAAAAGGTTGAACAAATGAAGCATCGGCAACCGAATACGCTTTTACAATTGCCCATTGCGCTAATGCTGTCATTACACCAGCACAAAACAGCAATAACCACACATTCATACCACTTGGAGTTTGCCATTCAGGTAGCGCTAATAAAATATTAAATGGCGTAATCAGAACCAATAAATACACAACCATGGTCGATGGTGAATCGTTTGATGACATTTTCTTCACCATTAACGAATAACAAGCCCAAAAGAAAGCCGCACCAACAGGTAATAATGTGGCCCATGTAAAGCTATCAGACCACGGCTCTAGAATGATCATTGCACCAACAAAACCAGCTAAAGTCGCAAACCAACGAGCCGCTCCTACTTTCTCTTTTAAAAATAGACCAGAACCTATGGTTGCAAATAATGGAGACGTCATCAAAAGAGCGATACCTTGCCAAATAGGAACAGGGTAAGCGAGAGCCCACAGCCATAACTGAATGCCGATAACTGATAAGAATACACGCAGAGCATGCATACCAAAATGTTCAGTTCGAAGTGAATTACGAAGACCCAATGTTCGTAGGTAAGGTAAAATAACAACCAAAGCAATAGCGTATTGAACCAAAGCAACCATGGTCGATGGAAGACCAAAATTCATACTTACATATTGAGCAATACTGTTTACTATCGCAAAAGCAAGTCCTGCGGTAAGCATCCAAGAAGCGCCTTGAACCGGTTGATGTTGAGACATAAAGGGCAATTCACATTAAAAAAGGGAAGCAGATCATACGACTGTTCCCCTCATTTGCCAACTGCTAAACCACAACAAAAGTCGACTAACTGGCCTATTTCATAAATTTTAATCCTAATACTTTAAGCATCGACTTTTTATGCTTCAATAATAACCGTGCTCTTGGCAACCACGTTGGCGTTGATAACACGGTTTTAGCATGTGAAAACGTAATAAAACCTTCTATGCCATGATAGCTTCCCATACCAGAATCACCGATTCCACCAAATGGGGCATCATCAGCAGCAACATGCATCATAGTATCGTTGATTGCCACACCACCACTGTGTGTATTTTCAATAATCTGTTTAATTAACAGTTTATCGGAAGACATCACATACAGAGCTAATGGTCTCGGTCTCTGCTTAATATAATCAAATGCTTCTTCAATGGCCTCATAGCCAATGATGGGTAAAATTGGTCCAAATATCTCTTCTTGCATCACTAGCATATCGTCATTAACGTCAGTAAGCAGGTGTGGCAAAAACGAACGCCCTTCGGATTGAACATCACCTTCTATCGAAGTGAGCGTCGCTCCTTTTTCTTTAGCATCCGTAAGATACGATTCTAAACGTTCATACTGAGCTTGATTAATAATATGGCTATATTCGCGTTTTCCTTTTTTTTCAGGGAATGCCTGTGAAAATCGACGAACATACAAAGAGATAAACTTTTCGACCTTATTTTTAGGAATGAAGACATAATCAGGTGCTACGCATATTTGCCCTGCATTCATTGATTTTCCAAGCATAATGGCATCAACCGCCGATATTAAATCCGCATCATCAGCGATAATAACAGGTGATTTCCCGCCAAGTTCAAGCGTAATAGGCGTAAGATTTTTGGCTGCTGCACTTGCAACTAATTTTCCTACTTGAGTTGAGCCCGTAAATAATAAGTGATTAAAAGGTAACTGAGAGAATTCAGCAGCAACCTCAGCGGCACCTTCAATGATGCATACATGTTCAGATAAATCGGAAAAGACTCGACGAAGTACTTGATTGGTTTCTAGCGTATATTCACTCAATTTCACCATCACTCTATTACCTGCAGCAATAGCGGTAACAATTGGCGCTATACTTAAATAGATAGGAAAATTCCAAGGAACAATAACGCCTATCACGCCTAAAGGTTGGTAAACGACTTGTAATCTTGATGGAGAAAGCAATAAACCAGCACTTCGTTTTTGGGGTTTTAACCACTTTGATAAACGTTTGGTCGTGTAATTAATATGCTGAATTGACGGCATTAAATCACAAACAGTGGAGTCAAAATGACTTCGATATCCATAATCTTTTTCTAATGCGCTCGTTATATTTTCTTTTTCAGATAATAAAGCCTGTTTTAATTGGCCAAGCAACAACAATCGCTCATCTTTTGATAAATATGGTGATGCTTGATACGCGTGTTTAAGCTGTTCAAATTGATCTAGCAAATTAGCAACACTACTCATATTATTATTCCGTTCAACAAAGTGATTTTCATTATAACAATTCGTATACATGAACAAAATAATACAAATATAACTGTGTGTTCTTGCTCTATATTCTCTGATATATAAGCGGATTAATTCAGCGATATCCGCATAAATAATGTCGAGTTAATATCTAGAATTGCTATAAACCATTGATCTTTTTGTAGCAAGCCTGTAATGATATAGAGGTAGAAATAACTTCGAGAACAATAATAATGAATAAACCGAATGAAATTACTCCATCCCCTCACTGGGAAGATCGTATCAGTAACGAACAAAAGTTACGACGTAATGATCAGCGCAGCGTTTTTCAACGAGATCGTGCTCGTATTCTTCACTCTGCTGCTTTTCGTCGCCTTCAAGCTAAAACGCAAGTACACGGCCCAGGTAGTGCCAATGACTTTTATCGCACTCGATTAACCCATTCTCTTGAGGTCTCTCAAATAGGTACAGGGGTTGTCGCACAGTTAAAGCTTAGACAGCCTGAGTTTCGTGCCCTTTTAACCTCAACTAGCTTAATGGAAAGCATTTGTTTGGCTCATGATATTGGCCACCCACCTTTTGGTCATGGTGGCGAAATCGCTCTAAATTATATGATGCGTGATCACGGTGGTTTTGAAGGTAATGGGCAAACTCTACGAATTTTAAGCAAGTTAGAACCCTATACTGAGCATTTCGGTATGAACTTAGCCAGAAGAACCTTGTTGGGGGTTTTAAAATACCCTGCATTTCTTGATCAAGTTCATTCAACAGAACGCCCGCAAGAAGTAAGTAATGTTCGTCATTTAAAATCCATAGATTGGCATCCACCCAAAGGGGTTTATCGTGATGACGCAGATATTTTAAATTGGATTTTAAAACCGCTACCGGACGTCGATAAAGCGCTATTTTCTACTTTCCGTTTTCAGCAAGAGAGTCAACACACACACCGTAAAACTCGCTTTAAATCTATAGATTGTTCCATCATGGAACTGGCTGACGATATTGCTTATGGCGTTCATGACCTAGAAGATGCGATTGTAATGGGAATTGTTACTCGTAATCAGTGGCAAGAATCAGTCGCGAGTAAATTAGCAGAATGTGGTGATGAGTGGTTTGAGGCCAACATTGAAACCATCAGCGATAAACTATTTTCAGGCTTACAGTATCAACGTAAAGACGGCATCGGCAGTATCGTAAATGCGCTATTAACATCGATTACCATTAAACCGACCACCTTTAATGATGAACCAGAATTTGAATCTGAATTGCTGCGTTGGAATGCTTTTTTAAGTCCTTCTATGAGTTATGCCTTAGAAGTATTGAAAAAGTTTGTTGGTCAATTCGTAATTCACAACTCTGAAATGCAGCGTATTGAATATAAAGGCCAACAAATAGTCATGGAGATATTTGATGCTCTCAATTCAGATCCTGAACGCTTGTTACCAGAAAACGACAAAAGAGAATGGAGAGAAGCGAAAGAATCTGGTGCTAATGCACACCGTGTAATTGCTGATTATATCGCTGGTATGACCGATGGCTATGCTCAGCGTTTATATAATCAACTCTTTGTTCCGATTTAAGAATCAATACCAATTCAAATAAGTATTAATATTTACTTACTTGGATTGGTATATTACAAGCTATGAACGGTAGTTCTTCTCAAATACACCTTCTGGCATTTGGCTAATATGAAACTCAATCATGTTATCAAATGCCGTTAAAATCGAATCAAATTTTTCAACATTATTTGACGCCACACAATCATTATCTAGCTGAGTTAAAATGTGGTATCCCGCTTCCGCTGTTGATAATGCATTGTCTTTTGGCGCTTTACGAACTCGATAATTACCAGATAAATCGGTATTTAAATGCACCTTAAGTAAGGAATGCAAATTGGTGGATAACTGCCACATTTTATATGCTTTTTTCCACGTACCATCTAATAGAATAACGCGTTGTTTCTTTTGAAGAAGAGCTTTATCTGTACCAATAGCTTGGCTTTCATTATCTAAAAACAACACTTGATGATGATAGCTATCGTCAGCTAATAATTGGTTTAACTCAGAATGTTCTGAAAAATTCTCACCGATAAAAGTACGACAATTCGCCAAACTTAAAGATAAAATTTTCGCTGTTCCTAATGGGCGCTTAGCTTCTGTTGGATGCTGTAGTATGATTAATTCAATATCCGTGCTAATGGGTGTGATCCACTCACATATACAGGCTTTTTTTGTTTTTAAGCATTGAAGACAAAATCGAATCACAAGGAACCTTTACTTGTTTAAATTATTACTTCCCATTCTGATTGGGCTTGGTATTGCTCAATTTAGTATGGTATCGGATATATTGGTATGGGATCGCTATCTGATAGAACATGGCGAGCTTTGGCGTATCGTAACAGGGAACTTTACCCATACGAATTTAGCACATTTAATGATGAATTCTGCTGCTCTCGCCATTTTTGGCTATATTTTTAAGGAATTACTTACCCTTAAAAAATTATCGATTTTACTGTTTTCTATCAGTTTACTAACTGGACTAGCACTACTCTTTACGCCAATACAAGCTTATGTTGGACTCTCAGGCGTATTACACGGGCTGTTTGTTTGGGCTGCCATCGAAGACATAAAAAATAAACGTCAAACCGGATGGTTACTACTGCTAGGTGTAATTGCTAAAATCAGTTGGGAGCACTATTTTGGAGCCAGTGCATCAACCATCTCATTAATAAATGCAAAAGTAGCAACAGAAGCGCATCTATTTGGAGCAATCGCAGGCGGACTACTCCAAATTCCAGCTCTATTTCTCAAAACTAATAAAGCTTCTGACGGCCTAAAATAGAGTGAGATAACGTTGTACCATCAACTAATTCTAATTCACCGCCCATTGGAACACCATGTGCTATTCGACTAGCAGGTACTTGGTGCTCTTGGCAAAGCTCAGCAATATAGTGTGCCGTTGCTTCCCCCTCAACCGTTGGGTTAGTTGCAAGAATAACTTCTTTGATATCACCACGATTCAGACGATGATCTAATAAATCTAAACCAATATCGCTTGGACCAATACCATCCAGTGGCGATAAATGTCCCATTAGTACAAAGTAACGCCCAGAAAACTGCCCTGTTGCTTCTACTGCAACAATATCTGCAGGACTTTCAACAATACACATTTCACCACTTGCTTGACGCTTTGGATTCAAACAAATGGCGCAGGTATCTTCCTCAGTAAATGTTCGACATTCCGAGCAATGACCAATCTCAGACATCGCTTGAGAAAGTGCATCAGCTAACTGCATTCCCCCTTGGCGATTACGTTGAAGCAAGTGAAAAGCCATTCGCTGAGCTGATTTTGGGCCAACGCCTGGTAGGCATCGTAATGATTCCATTAATTGTTCTAGTAAACCACTGGTTCGCATAGTTTCTTATATTCCTAAAAAGAAAAAGGCAGCCACTGAGCCGCCTAATTATTCCAAGACTAATAATGCGTTATTAATCTCAGCTTTATCATAAAGATAAATTAGAATGGCATTTTAAAGCCCGGTGGCATTTGCATTCCACCAGTTACACTTGCCATTTTTTCTTTTTGTGTTTCTTCAATGCGACGAGATGCATCATTGAACGCTGCTGCGATCAAATCTTCTAGCATTTCTTTTTCGTCTTCTTCCATTAGGCTTGGATCGATTTCAACACGACGAACACTATGAGAACCAGTGATAGTTACTTTAACTAGACCAGCACCTGATTCACCAGTTACTTCCATGTTTGCGATTTCTTCTTGCATCTTCTGCATGCGATCTTGCATTTGCTGGGCTTGCTTCATCAAGTTGCCCATGCCGCCTTTACCACCGAACATAATTATTCTCTCTTAAGTTTACTTCTTTGTTACTAAAAAAATGGGGGTTAAATTTTTGTTTTCAACCCACTCTAAATTTTAAATTAGATTGTATGAACGCTTATGTTAAATAGGTCTCACACTTTCTTGATCCATCTCTGCCCCAAATCTCTGAATAAAGAAATTGACGTGTGGATCTTGCTGCAAACTCTGATAAGCCGTTTGCAATTTGGTTTGATACATTTGCTCACGCAGCTCTAAAGGTGTTGTGCCTTCATCACTAATATCGATGGTTACCGTCACTTCTCGATTTAATGTTTGTGTTAGCGCTTGAGTGATCAGCTCATTGGCTTTGTCGCCATTTAAATGCGATTGAGCTGCTCGTAAATGTAACTTAATTTGGTTATCTTGCTCAACAAATGCTGAATTTAAAACAAGCTGCTGTACTAACTTTGGTAATGTTAATGACATTGCTAAAGCAGACCAAGTATCTTGTTTTGATGACTCTTCAACAAGCAATTTCACCATTTCAGGCGTTTTTTCATGCTCTAGCGCTTGTTTTAGTTTCGTTGGAGTAACATCACTCACCACTTTTTTCATTTCTGGTTGAGTTGATTTCCAGCGATACGGCTCTTCTGGTTTTTTCTCTTGTGTTGCGGAATTTCCAATTTGCGACACCTGAGCACGAGGCGCTAAATGTTGCTTTTCAGCAATACGCTCTAACACTGAACTCGTTTTTTTCTTATCGGATGCCGCACTAGCCTTTTTTGAGCCAGTACCTGTATTGGTTAAATTGTTTTTTGCACTACGCAATTGGTTACGAACACCTAATAGTCCACTTCGTGGAGCTGGCGTCTCTTGCATAGGAGGCTGCGCTGAAGAAGAATGTTGAGGTGCTTGTGACGCAGATTCACCTGACGGCGTTCCCATAGGAGGCGCATCATACATTGGTGGTTGCTCAGAATGCATTGGTGGTACATTCGCAGGCGCATGACCTTGCTGCGTTTGCTGTTGCATTGCTGGACGTTGTTGAGACGTCATTGGTCTTTGTGCTTGAGGCGCAACATTAACAGGAGCTGAAGGGGAAGGGGCTTGTTGCTGCACTCTTGGTGCCGTATTGATTGCTTGAGGTTCTGTTGATGGCACCGCAATTGGCTGTGCTTCTAATGCCTGAGCGTGTACGGGACGGAATGCTACCATTCTCAATAACATCATCTCAGCACCGGTTCGCTCATTTGGAGCTAATGGCAAGTCTTTACGGCTTTGCAGTACAATTTGATAAAACAATTGCACTTCTTGAGGAGATAATTGTGTACTTAAAAGCTCAATACGTTCAGCATCTGGCTGTGTTTTATCTAGAGTTGCAGGCAACGCTTGATACATAGCTAATTTATGAAGCTGATTAGCTAACTCTTTCGCTAATCCATCCCATTCAACACCAATATCGGCAAGATCATTTACGCAATTCATGAGTGTCTGCATATTCTTAGTGCTGATCGCCTCTAGAATACGAATTGCCTGATCGGTATCTAAGGTTCCGAGCATTGCCGATACAATTTCAGCCGTCACTGAACCGTTACCAAGCGCAATAGCTTGATCGGTTAAACTTAATGCATCACGCATACTACCGTCAGCGGCATGAGCAATAAGCCCAAGAGCTCGAGCTTCTTTTGAGACTTCTTCTTTATCAAGAACAAAGTCTAACTGCTCATGAATTTGGTCCACACTGATGTGCTTAAGGTGAAACTGTAAACAGCGAGAAAGGATCGTTACAGGTAGCTTCTGTGGATCCGTTGTTGCTAGTAAGAATTTTACGTATTCAGGCGGCTCTTCCAATGTCTTTAATAAGGCATTGAAACTGTGGCGTGATAACATATGAACTTCATCGATCAAATAAACCTTAAAGCGACCACGCGCAGGCTTGTATTGAACGTTATCTAATAGTTCACGTGTATCTTCCACTTTCGTTCTAGAAGCTGCATCGATTTCAAGTAAATCAACAAAACGTCCTTCGTCGATTTCTTTACATGTAGAACACACACCACACGGTGTTGATGTGATCCCTTCTTCACAGTTCAAACCTTTAGCAAATAAACGCGCAATCGTGGTTTTACCCACACCACGTGTTCCGCTAAATAGATAAGCGTGATGAAGTCGATTATGGTCAAGTGCGTTTTCCAACGCAGTAAGCACATGAGGTTGGCCAACAACATCTTTAAAATGATGTGGTCGCCACTTCCGTGCCAATACTTGATAGCTCATAGAATACAGCCCAAAATAAAATAGTTCTAAATCGTAGCACAGCAAAAAAATGAGATCTTCCTTGATAGAGAGATCTCACGTAATTAACTGTGTATATGAAGAATTAGTGACCAGCAAACTCACAAATGCTGTATACGTTTAGACCTAGGCCTTCTAAACGTGCTTCGCCACCAATTTCTGGAAGATTAATAACAAATGCGGCATGCTCAACTTCACCACCAAGTTGGCGGATCAGTTTTACCGTTGCTTCAATCGTTCCACCCGTTGCTAATAGGTCATCAACAACAAGCACCTTGTCACCTTCAACGATCGCATCAGTATGAATTTCTAATGTATCCGTACCGTACTCTAAATCGTAAGTTTGTGCGATTGTTGGACGAGGCAATTTACCTGGTTTACGAACAGGAACAAAGCCAACACCTAACTCTAATGCTAATGGCGCACCAAATAAGAAACCACGAGCTTCTGTACCAACGATTTTAGTAAAACCGCCTTGCTTATACTTTTCAACTAATAGTTGAATTGTTGCTTGGTATGCTTTTGGGTCTTCCATTAAGCTTGTTACATCACGGAACATAATGCCAGCTTTAGGGTAATCAGGAATTGATTTAATACTGTTCTTAATCAGTGTTAGTGTTTCTGTAGACATGGTTATTTGACCTGCTTTGCCTCTATTCGGGCTTAAAAATAAATTAACCGAGCAATGGTATTCACTTTCTTATCCATGAGCAAGTATTACCAAACAAGGTGCGTAGTTGATCAAAGAGTTAATACAAATCTACCCCGAGGTAGGAATCCTTGAAAAACAGACCAAAAGCACAATAGCAAAACAAAATAGACCTATTTTTACCCATAAAATAGACCTATTTTTACCCATAAAAGTGGAGCAAGAGCAATTGAAATAACAAAACTTAATATTATCAAAAAGAAAGCTTTTTTCTTTATTGATTTTTTAATCGTTTTTTTCTCTTGCCACTCCACTATCGGAGGGCCTAAAGATGGATGAGTGATCAACCAATGGTTCACTCGCGGCGATGCTTTCATAAAACATGCACTGGCTAATAACAAGAAAGGCGTGGTTGGTAAAAGTGGCATAATAACACCGATTAAACCTAGAATAAGCGATGTTAATCCAGTAACAAACCAAAATACTCTACGGGTAAAATGCAAATCAGCCTCTAAATAATCAAAAAGTTAACCAGAATGTAAACAAGCATCGACTTTAATCAATTCTAAAACGATGTCAATTCTAACTTAAAGCTGCTGCACCCTACGTTATTTAATGAAAGGCTATTCGCTCCTTCTTTCACAGAAAAACGATGGACTTGGTTACTTGACGCATTAATCGTTAATTGATTATTTGCCCGGAGCACATTACGTTGATTATTACTCTCCCAGATCGCATCAAGACCAGCTGATAAAATAAAAACCGCTTGCTCGGACAAATCCACATAACCAAAAACGCCCGACATAGCTTGGCTATTCTCCATTGTACTCATGCCTTTTTCTATTGATGCAACCATTGCAGAAATCGTATTCGTTGACATCTGTTGGTCTCGAATAAAATCATTAAAGAACGCTCTAATTAATAAACAAGAAATAACACCGTTTTCTCCACCTGAATCGGAATCAACAAGATAGAAAAATAAACGACCATCCAATAACCATTCATAATCAAAGATTAAAGGCATACCATCGGTTGACTGCAATAAACGATAACTTAATTTCCAGTTAGCATGCTGAGCTTCACTCTCTGGCAATAACTCAAACAATAATTCTCGACCAACATTAGGCTCTTCTTGTAAATACTCTAAATGCCAATGCAGTTCATCATTACAGCTTTTATCAAGCTCTGATGTTCTGAACCACTGACTAGAAAAATCTTGCATTCTTAACGAACTTTCTTCACTTAGCTTTAATGCTGAAGAGAGCGATTTAATTAAAATTGATACATCACTAATTGGTTTAACCAGAAAATCTTTTGCTCCAAGACGCAACACCTTAGCGACATCTTGCATATCACCGCTACCTGAAATAACAATGATTGGAAGCATTGGGTATTCCAATACTGCTTCCTCTACAAATTCGATGCCATTCAAAATAGGCATGGCTAAATCACACAGCAATACATCAGGTAAAGAATGCTTAAGCATTTGTAAACCTTCAAGGCCGTTGTTCGCTTCTTTAACATTGCACGAATATGTTTCTAAGACCGCTCTTATCATTGAGCGAAAGATTGGATCATCATCAACAATTAAAATATCTTTGTTTCTTAATAGATCTTCTACAGGAGTGTTCCCCTCTCCTTCCTTTCTTCTTGTTGCCTGCTCTACTGACACTGACATACGACTACCCTCTGCACGCACCCAAATTCAATACCTATTATTTTTATTATCTAAAATAAATTTAGTTCGAGATCCAAGCGAGCACAAATAATTTTAGCTATCATTATTAATAAAATGCTAAATTAGCCGTGAATTTGGACTTTTATTTACAGATTTTCATTTTAGTTGACTTATAACAACACCAATTCACGCATTTTTGTTACACTTTAGCGCTCTAAAGAACGGAGAGTATCTTAATATAATGAAATTAGATGATTTAAATTTGTTTCGACAAGTGGTTGAAAATGGCAGCTATACTGCAGCTTCAAGAAAAACCCTAATTCCTGTTGCGACAATTACTCGTCGGATTCAAGCTTTAGAAGATTCTTTAGATATTCGCTTACTCAACCGTCATGCTAGGAAATTATCTCTTACTGAAGCTGGTCAAAAGTTTTACGATGAATGTGCCCCTATTCTAGCGACATTGGTAAACACCAGTGAATATCTAGGTGAAGAATGTCGTGGTGCAGCAGGAAAGCTAAAGATTGCAGCCCCTTCAAACCTAACTAAACGCATGATCCAACCCATTTTGAATAAGTTTATGCTGCTTTATCCTGATATTAGCATCAACTTAACCATGAGCAATCAACCCGAGCAGCTTGACCCTACTGATTGGGATATTATTTTCCGCGTTGGTAAGCAGCGAGATTCTTCTCTTATTGCTCGTCAAATTGGCTCTTTGGAAGATATTTTAGTTGCAAGTCCAACTTACTTAGAAAAAAATTCTGAACCAACTCATGCGCAAGAACTGCATAAACACAGTCTATTGAAAGGCAACCCTTTAATGCGTTGGCGCTTAACCAACAGAGATGGTGAATCAGTTACAATTACCGATGCTGGACGTTTTGAAGCAAGTGAACTAAATGTAATTCGTATGGCGTGTTCAAATGGATTGGGTATTACCTTAATGCCAGATATCATGATCAGCCAATACCTAGAGGAAGGTTCGCTTATTCGAGTTCTAAGTGATTGGTCTGCTAACCCTCGTGATATTTACATGATATACAACTACAAAGATCATCAACCTGAAAAAGTACGTCTGTTTATTGATTTTGTAAGTAATCACATTCCTGATTAATGTATTACATACAAAAAAAGCCTGTGAAATCACAGGCTTTTTTTATTCTGAACGAAAAATTAAATCTCTTCGTTATAAATGTCGAGACTTGCTACATTTTGTGCTTCGTTATCTTGTTTTGCATCATCATTACGTAGGCTTTCTAAGTACTCTAAGTAATTTTGATCAACATCACCCGTAACATAATGCGCATTGAAAACCGATGTTTCAAATTTCTCAATCTCTCTGTTACCACAACCAACCGCATCAACTAAGTCCGAAAGGTCTTGAAAAATAAGAGCATCAGCACCAATAGCCTTACAGATCTCATCCACTTCACGACCATGTGCAATCAATTCATTTGCACTTGGCATATCGATGCCATATACGTTAGGGAAACGAATCTCAGGGGCCGCTGACACCATATAAACGTTCTTAGCACCAGAATCACGAGCCATTTCAATGATCTGCTCTGAGGTTGTTCCACGCACAATAGAGTCATCAACCAATAAAACGTTTTTATCTTTAAATTCAGAACGAATCGCGTTTAGTTTGCGACGTACAGATTTCTTACGCTCTTGTTGTCCTGGCATAATAAAAGTACGGCCAACATAACGGTTCTTAACAAAACCTTGACGGTAAGGTTTATTAATAATTTGTGCGATTTCTAATGCGATATCACACGATGTTTCAGGGATCGGCAGTACCACATCAATATCAAGATCTTCCCATTCACGTTTAATTTTTTCACCCAAACGCTTACCCATTTCAACTCGAGCACTGTATACCGAAATTTTATCGATAAAAGAATCAGGGCGAGCAAAGTAAACAAACTCAAAAATACATGGGTTTAGTTTAGGTTCATGTGCACATTGTTGTGTATATAGCCCACCTTCAAATGGAGCATAAATTGCTTCACCAGGTGCAACATCACGAACAAAATCGAAACCGACAGCATCTAAAGCTACAGACTCTGAAGCCACCATATATTCTGTACGGCCTTCAACTTCACGTTTACCTAGACATAATGGACGAATACCATTTGGATCTCGGAATGCAACCATACCGTGTCCAATAATCATTGCGGTTACCGCATAAGCACCACGAATTTGCTCGTGAACTTTAGTGACTGTTTTAAAAATATCTTCTTGAGTTAATGGGTAATTTTTTGATTCATCAAGATGGTGCGCAAAAATATTTAATAACACTTCTGAATCTGAAGTTGTATTAACATGGCGACGTTCTTGTTCAAATAAAGTCTCACGGATTTCGTTAGCATTGGTTAAGTTACCGTTATGCGCGAGGGTGATACCAAATGGAGAGTTAACATAGAAAGGTTGCGCTTCTGAGGCACTAGAACTACCTGCTGTAGGGTATCGAACATGGCCAATACCAACGTTACCTTGTAGGCGTTGCATGTGTTTTGTTTCAAATACATCCTTCACCAAACCGTTCGCCTTTCTCAGACGGAAACGATTGCTTTCTATGGTAATAATACCAGCAGCATCTTGGCCACGATGTTGTAGCACTGTTAAAGCGTCATAGATTGACTGGTTTACTGGTGTTGCGCCCACGATTCCAACAATACCGCACATGTCCTAGAGTCCTCAATTTGCTAAAAAACTGGCGCTATTTAGCGCCAGGAAGAAAACTTGATGTATCCTTTAAGTAATCGAAGAACCACTCAATTACTACCGAAAATTGCGGTATTAATTGTGATTGCTTCCACCACTCTGAATCTGATAAAGAAGTAAAGGCATCAATAAAGAATAAAACAGCTGCTATGATTAGCACACCTCTTAATCCTCCAAAGACAATCCCTAAAATCCTATCGGTTCCTGACAACCCTGTTTTTTGTACTAATTGACCTACTACGTAGTTAACAACCGCACCAACAATTAAGGTTGCCACAAACAAGGCAGCTATTGCACTGCCATTTCTTATCATTTCGTCATGAATATTTGTAAAGTAAACCGCTAGTTTTGGATAAAAGTTGCTGGCAATAAAAAATGCACCAAACCAAATAACCAAAGACAACGCTTCTTTTACAAAACCTCTAATCAAACTGATTAAAGCTGACAGGCTAATAACGCCTAAAATGACAAAATCGATCCAAATCATAATTTATCTTTTCTCTGTTGCTGCGCATTTTAACAGAAAAATCCGCTACGCAAACGTTTTCTTATGGGTTTAGTGGTGTAAATTTGAGCAATTGACCATTTAAGCCAGTTATTTCTTTTAATTTTGGCAGTTGCTTTTCTAGATCAGGTTTAGAAACATCTGGACCAACAGCAACTCGAACTAAATCACCTGGTTGTGGATCTTTAGGGAAAGTATGTGCTTGGTAACCTTGCTTACGTAACTTAAGAGCAAGATTTTTTGCGTTATCTGCATTTCTAAATACACCAAGCTGAATGATCCATGCGCTTTTTGCATAATCCACTTTAGAAAGTTGTGGTTGTTTTTTCTCAACAATCGTCAACGTTTCCTTTTCAGGCTCAGTAGGTGAAGATTCAATAGTTACTTCGACAGGTTCATCTGGAAGTTCCGCATCAAAATCAACCGGCTCTTGAATCTCAAATTGCTCTACATCTTTAGAAAGCTCAGGCTTAATTGGAATGCTTGCAAATTCTTCTTGGTAATGTTTTTTCTTACCATCAAATAGATCAGGTAAAACAATTACCCCAATAGCAACCAATATTATGGTTCCGACTAAACGTCGTTGAAATGGACTAGACACTCATGTTCCTCATGCTTCTTTTTTCCAGTAATCCCATACTTCACCGACCGTATGGAATGATCCGAAGACTAAAATTAAATCATCATTTTCTGCCTGTTGTAATGCTACTTTAAAAGCATCAACAGGTGATGAATATTCTGTTATTTCTTTTGATAAAACAGCGGTTAATTCACTTGCATTAGCCGCTCTTGGCCCTGATAACGATGCAGGATACCAAACATCAATCACTCCCGTGAACTCGCCTAAGGTCGATTTAATGTCTTTATCATGTAACATCCCTACTACTGCATGGATTTTCTTATTTGGGAAACGCTGTCTTACTTGCTGTACAAGATAGTGCGCCGAATGTGGGTTATGCGCAACATCAAGTATAATCGTAGGCTCAAATTCAGAATTACCACGAGTTAATCGCTGCATTCTTCCAGGTAACCTTGCTGTTTTTAAACCTTCAACAATATTAATATCACTCAATTCTAATCCTGAAACACCTAAAGCCATAATAGCCGTCGCTGCATTCGCCAATGGTAAATTAGGTAATGGTAAGTTATCTAAATCAAATGCCCCACTCTTCCACGACCACGTTTGAGTATCTGCATGCACGTTATAATCAAATTGATAGCCAACCTGATATAAATCAGCATTAATATCATCAGCATGGGCTGCAACACTTGAGGGTGGATTAGGTTGACCACAAATAGCTGGTTTTTCTGAACGAAAAATGCCCGCCTTTTCAAAACCAATCACTTCAATATCATCACCCAACCAATCAACGTGATCAACGGCTAGGCTTGTAATAATTGACACGTCATGATCAACAACATTAGTTGCATCTAAACGTCCACCAAGACCAACTTCAAGCAAAACCACATCAACTTGATGCGCTTTAAAAGCCCAAAGAGCAGAAAGCGTTCCGAATTCAAAAAGACTAAGTGAAATATCTTTACGCCACGCTTCAATAGCAGCAAAAGACTGAGAAATAAGAGAATCAGATAAGTCGTTACCATTAATACGAATACGTTCGTTGTAACGAATAAGATGAGGAGAACTATAAACACCAACACGATAACCAGCATTGATTAAAATAGATTCCATTAATGCACAGGTTGAGCCTTTACCGTTCGTTCCTGCAACTGTGATTACCGTTGGTGCTGGTTTAGTTAATTTTGCACGTTGTGCAACACGCTGAACACGGTCTAAACCTAAATCTATTGCACTGGTATGAATGCTTTCTAAATAACGAAGCCACATCGACAAATCAGATGTGGCTTTCGGAGAATCAAATGTTGTCATAATTCAACTACTTCACTAACGAATATAGTGACAGTATATATGACTTAGGTTGCTGTTTTAAAGTAAGAACTAACAACCTTGGTCCCATTTGATTTAATTCTTAGTGCGAACCATCAACAGGAACAACTAATGGTGACTCTTGATTCGTCATTTTAGCCATTAACCCACCGATACGTTGACGCATTTCACGACGATCAACAATCATGTCAATTGCACCATGTTCAAGCAAGAATTCACTACGTTGGAAACCTTCAGGAAGATCTTCACGTACAGTTTGCTCAATAACACGACGACCAGCAAAACCGATTAACGCTTTTGGTTCACCGATATTGATATCACCTAGCATTGCTAAACTTGCTGACACACCACCCATTGTTGGGTCAGTTAGTACAGAGAAAAATGGTAGGCCTTTACGAGACAAACGAGCTAGAGCAGCACTTGTTTTTGCCATTTGCATTAGAGACATAAGAGCCTCTTGCATACGTGCACCACCACTTGCAGAGAAACATACAAGAGGACAGTTATTTTCAATTGCAGCATCTACCGCTTTAACAAAGCGAGCGCCAACAACAGAACCCATTGAACCACCCATAAATGAGAATTCAAATGCACATGCAACAACCGGTAATTCTAATAGAGTACCTTTCATTACCACTAGAGCATCTGTCTCATCACTTGATTTCTGTGCAGCAGAGATACGATCTTTATAACGTTTTGAATCTTTAAACTTTAAAACATCTTTTGGTTCTAATTCAGCACCAATTTCAACACGACCTTCTGCATCTAAGAATGTTTCAAGACGCTTACGAGCTTTCATTCGCATATGGTGGTCACATTTTGGACACACTTCTAGGTTACGCTCTAATTCTGCAGAATAAAGAACTTGTTCACATGACGTACATTTCGTCCAAACCCCTTCAGGGATCGATGCTTTACGTGAACTAACAATATTGCTTGTATTAAAAATCTTTTCAAGCCAACTCATGGACGACCTTTCTATTAGTGATCTCTCGCACCATCGCAAGAGAATAAAATTCAATTAAATAGATTAAACCATAAATATCCGCCAGTGTAGATAAAAAACTGGTTGTACCTATTTTCAATATTGAATCCATCTCTACTTTTCGTAGTTATAAATCAATCATTATCCAGAAATAAAGGACCTAGTGGTACTCGCGGTAATTCCCATTCTAGCGGGTAGTCAACATCCACAAGATACAAACCTTCAGCTTTAGCCGTAGCCCCTGCCAGTTTTCGGTCTTTAGCTTCTAGTAGCCATTTAATCCATTCTGGTTTTTGTTTTCCTTTGCCTACTTCAATTAAGCTGCCGGTAATATTACGAACCATATGGTGAACAAAAGCGTTCGCTTTAATATCAATAACAATAAAATCACCGTGACGAGTGACTTTGAGGTGCATTAAATTACGCCAAGGTGAACGTGATTGACAATGAACGGCACGAAATGACGTAAAATCATTTTCACCTAATAGATACTGTCCTGCTTCATGCATGAGATCAGCATCTAACGCATCATGATAATGGCTAACACCATGCCCTAAAATTGCAGGACGCAAACGGTTATTATAGATGATATAGCGATAACGACGAGCTGTAGCAGTAAAACGAGCATGAAAATCCTCATTTACCTCTTTTGCCCAACGAACAGCGATGTTCTTTGGTAAGTTCGCATTCGCCCCCATCATCCATGCGGCTAATTTGCGAGAACTTGTTGTATCAAAGTGCACGACTTGTCCTGTACCGTGAACGCCAGCATCCGTTCGACCTGCACAATGAACTTCAATAGGCTCATTAGCAACAATCGTTAATGCTTTTTCCAGTTCTTCTTGGACACTGTTTACATCTCTTTGACGTTGCCAACCGTAATATTCGGCACCATCATATTCAATACATAGAGCTATTCGCATGATTTCTTTTCTTTTAATTCAATTAGACATCATTATAAAAAAAGGCGGAGCTCACTGCCACCGCCTTTTTAATATTGTTTCTTAAGTTAGCCGATTTGTTTCATTAATTTTTCAGCTTCGATTTTTAAGGAAACATCATCACTACGAAGAACGTCCTCAAGCAACTCTAAAGCGCCTTTATCATCAGACATTTCAATGTATGCTTTTGCTAAATCTAGTTTACTTTGAGCATCGCTGTTTACATCAACATCATGTTCTGCAACGTTGCCTAGCATGTCTGGAAATTCATCCAAACCTACATCTAGATTTAAATCTTCTTCTTCAAAGTCATTTTTATCGCCCTTTTCAGTTTCAGCAATCAATGCTTCAATACTTAAAAAACGATTCTCGCCATGAGGGTCATTTTCAACATTAGGTTGCTCTGACCAATCTTCATCTTCAAGATCTGATTCTGTATTAGAGTGCCCATCAAGACTGAAACCACTCCAATCACTACCACCATCCTCAAGCATACTGTCGATATCTAAGCCAGCGCTATCTAAATGAGTTAATGCTTCTTTCTCTTCATCAGATACTTGCGAAGTAAAATTAAACTCTTCACGAGATGGAGCGATTTCTGTTTCTTCCTCAGTTGAATCAAGATTAAACGCAGAATCATCGATTTCATTGTCATCACCACCTAGAGCTGCTAATGCATCTTCAATAGATAATCCGTCAAACTTTGTATCTTGCTCTTCTTCGTCGCCATCTAAATCCAATTCAGATACAGAGCTCTCTTCTTCACTCTTTTGACTAAAGTCCGTTGCATTTTGTTCTACAAAATCATCTAGAGAGAAATCATTATCATCTTCATCGTCAGTTAATTCTGTAAGTTCAACTGGATCTTCCTCTAAATCAAGCAGGCTTTCATCATCAGCTAGCAGTGAATCAAGATCGTCTTCATCAAGCGTATCTTCTGCTATTACTTCAGACTCTGTTGGCTCTGCAAGTTCAGAAACGTCTGTCTCTTCTACTTCTGACTCAAGCTCTTCATCAAATGAGAATGCGTCTTCACTGTTTTCATTTAACGCTTCATCTTCATTTAATACGTCAAGATCAACTGACTCTTCGTCTAAATCAAGTAGACTTTCATCATCAGCTAACAGCGAATCAAGATCATCTTCATTAAGCGTATCTTCTTCAAGAGCTTCAGTATTTTCAACATCAGATGTCACCGATTCTTCAACAGTATCTTCTGCTATTACTTCAGATTCTGTTGACTCTTCAAGTTCAGAAACTTCTGTCTCTTCTACTTCAGACTCAAGTTCTTCATCGAATGAGAATGCATCTTTACTTTCTTCATTCAGCGCTTCACCTTCATTTAATGCGTCAAGATCAACGGACTCTTCGTCTAAATCAAGTAAGCTTTCATCATCAGCTAACAGCGAATCAAGCGTTGCTTCATCAAGATCATCTTCTTCAAGAGCTTCTGTGCTTTCAACTTCAGGAGTTACTGTTTCTTCAGTAACATCTTCTGCCATCACTTCAGGTTCTGTTAGCTCTGCAAGTTCAGAAACGTCTGTTTCTTCTACTTCTTCAGACTCAAGTTCTTCGTCGAATGAGAATGCATCTTTGCTTTCTTCATTCAGCGCCTCACCTTCATTTAATGCTTCAAGATCAACTGACTCTTCGTCTAAATCAAGTAAGCTTTCATCATCAGCTAGCAGTGAATCAAGATCGTCTTCTTCAAACTCTTTTAAAATGTCAGATTCAGATACCGATTCAGCTAATTCATCTTCCTGTACTTGAGGTTCTGTTGATTCAAATAAATCAGCTTCAGATGTAATCTCATCCTCTTCTGAATCTAACTCAGAAACGTGCTCATTTTCTGACACAGATTCAAACAAAGGAATATCACCTTCGTCTTCTTCATCATCTTCAATTAGCCAATCTTCATCTCTAGGGGTGTCTTCAGAAAGCGCTTCTGATGCTGCTACACCGTCAACTTCAGCATCAACGCCAGTCTTTCCCAGAGTTTCATTTTCCTCATCAGCGTCATCACCAATAAGTTCATCTAAAAGAGCGGTACTGTCTTCATCTAACTCAAAGTTATCACTCTTTTCATCATCATCAGCTAATAACTCATCAAGTAGAGCTGTGCTATCTTCTTCTAATGTGATGTCATCTTTATCATCAAGTTCTTCATCATCTAACAGCTCATCAAGTAAAGCAGTGCTATCAGCATCAATATCTAGATCATCGCCTTGCTCTTCATCAGATTCATCAATTAACTCATCTAATAAAGCAGTACTGTTATCTTCTAAATCGAACTCATCTTCTGTTTCATCATCAGATTCGTCTAATAGTTCATCAAGTAATGCCGTACTTTCATCTTCTAAGTCTAAATCAATATCATCTTCAACAACCGATTCTTTTTCTGACTCTTCGTCAGCCATACCAGAAAGCAGTTCATCAAAATCCAACTCATCTTCAAGTGAGTCTGTTTTTGCTTCTACTTTTTCAGTTTCTGGTGCAAGCTTAGTTTCTTCATTTTCATCAAGATCCCAACCTTGGTCTAGAACGGATTCGTCTTCATCTTCGTCGTCAACTGAAGCAAATAAATCATCTAGCATCGATTGATCAAGTTCACCACCTTCCAGTTCTTCTGTTTCTTCAAGCTCTGGAATTGATGATGTTTTTTCTGAATCTGAATCATCAATTAACGATAAGTCAAAATCATCATCTTCTGCTTCTAAATCACTTTCTGAGAATAGGTCACTATCAAAATCATTCAGTGCTTTTTCCATCTCTTCAAGGCCAAGCGCCTTCTCTTCAGCACCTACGGTCAAAGCACTTGATGACATATCTAAGTCATCATCAAGATCATCTAATCCGCCAAGCTCTAAATCAAGATCACTCTCATCTTCTAAACTCAGAGAATCCAAATCAGAATCTGATTCTAACTCTGCAAATGGGTCTTCATCTGTGTTGTCGTTGTCTGTTTCAAACTCAGCAAATAGGTCATCATTTGAATCTGACTGTTCATCAAAGATGAATTCATCATTATTTAAATCGCTAAGAATATCATCATCGTCATCCAAACTAATTTCAGGGATATCATCATCCATATTGAAATTGTCTTCAGGCATAACTAACGGCGCAGGTTGTTGCTCTGATTGAGCTTCACCTTCGCCTTCTTCTTCCTCTTTTTTACGACGGAATAAGAAGAATGCAATTAAACCAGCAATGAGAGCTCCTGGGATTAATGCCAAAGAGGCAATTAAACCTGGGCTAGATGCCAACTTATCCATTGCTGTTGGTTCAACTTTTTTATCAGCAGCAGCAAGTTGTTTTTGTTCATTAATGAATTTTTCTACTTCATTGCGAATACGGTCTTCATCGCCTAATTCACTTTTTAAGTTATCAACTTCATTTTGAACTTGTGCTAGTCGCACTCGTAATTGGTGATTGTTTTCTTGAAGTGCAGTGAACTCTTGTTCTGTTGTATCTAATTCAGTTTTTAAAGCAACAACAGAGGCCGTTGGTTCAGCAACTGGTGCAACTGATTTAACCACGTCTTTAGCTGGCTTTGGCTCTTGAACCTTAGCTTCAGTTTTAACTGGAACTACCGCAGGTTTTGGCGTAGGTGCTGGTTTTTCAGTCTTAACAGTTCTTTTAACTTGAGCTTCAGACGCTTTTTGAGCTGATAGCTTTTTATTATGCGCAAGCAATAGCTGTTTAGCATCATCAGTATTTTCACGTCGAACTTGCTCTAGTGTCGGTAAACGTAATCGGCTATTTGGCTCTAACCCATGAATGTTGTTATTTTCAAATGCTTGTGGGTTCAAACGATAAATAGCGAGCAGCGTTTGCTGCACAGATGTTGTATTTGATGGATTTACACGGCTAGCGATAGACCATAATGTTTCGTCTTCTCTCGTCGGCCCATAAATTCTGGTTGATGCTTTTGCTTGTGGTGCTTTTTCAGCGGGTACTGATTTGGTATATACCTTAGCCGGTTGTGCTTCAGTTACAACCTGTGAGCTGACGGTTTGATCCTTACCTTCAGGACCAACGATTTGGATAGTGCTCGCGGCGTGCGCTTGTGAGCACTGTGCGGCAACGAATAACGCTAAAGGTGTCAGCGTTTTAAATATTTTTTGTGATGCGTCAGACACTAGAGATGCCTCTTAATAAAATGAAAAATCAATACCTGTGTAACTATATCGGATAATAATAAAAAAACTGTAGTTTTTAAGCAAAAACTGTGTGCTTTATGGAAGAAAAAAGCCTTAGTTTTCACTAAGGCTTTTAATTTAAAGTAAATAACGCTCTTTATTTTATAAAAAACAAGTTAAAGCACTATTATTAGTAGTAATCTCGGATTAGCACTTCTGCAATTTGAACTGCGTTTGTTGCTGCGCCTTTACGCACATTATCTGCAACTACCCACATATTTAAGCCCATTGAATGGCTGATATCTTCACGAATACGAGCAACCATTACATGATCTTTACCCGTAGCATCACTTACTTGTGTTGGGTAATCATTACCGTGGAATACTTCGATACCATCGGTTTCTTCAAGTAAACGCGTTGCTTCAGCAGCATCGATTGGTGCACGAGTTTCAATATGAACGGCTTCTGCGTGACCGTAAAATACAGGTACACGTACACATGTTGGGTTTACTGTAATCGTATCATCAGCAAAGATTTTTTGCGTTTCCCACACCATTTTCATTTCTTCTTTGGTGTAGCCGTTATCCATAAACTCATCAATGTGAGGCAAACAGTTAAACGCAATTTGCTTATCGTATGCTTTATTTTCTGCTGGTAAACCATTTAATAATTTAGCGGTTTGACCTGCTAACTCATCAATTCCTGCTTTACCTGAACCAGACACTGATTGGTATGTTGATACGTTGATACGTTCAATACCTACGGCATCGTGAATCGGTTTTAAAGCAACTAACATTTGAATCGTTGAACAGTTAGGGTTCGCAATAATATTACGATTACGGAAATCAGCTAACGCTTCAGGGTTTACTTCAGGAATAACCAATGGAATATCGTGGTCATAACGGAAGTGTGATGTGTTATCAATAACGACTACGCCTGAATCAGCAGCAATTGGTGCCCATTTAGCTGATAATTCACCGCCCGCAGAAAATAGACCGATTTGTACTTGGCTCCAATCAAACTCTTCTACGTTCTCAACGGTTAATGTTTTACCATTAAAACGAACTGTTTTACCTTCACTGCGCTCTGACGCTAAAAGGTATAAATTGCGAACCGGAAAATTACGATCTTGTAATACTTCTACGATTGCTTCGCCAACGGCACCAGTTGCGCCAAGAATGGCAACATCAAATTCTTGAGTCATTAGACTTCCTCGATTGTAAATCCAAGTTGTTGTAACGGAGTAAGATCACAGCATTGAGTCCCTGTGATCGTGATAGCACTGTATTCTCTTCTATCCCAATAATCTTTACGCATTTTATCAAACGCTCCGACAGTTGTGATTTCTTTTCTAAATACAGCATCATCTTTTCGCACATCATAGACTAACTGAATCAAATTGTGCAGTGTTGAATGATCCCATTGTTGATTTAATCTCACGTTAGGAATCGGTGCTATCGGTAATAATGTTTGAGGGTCGGCTCTTTCACTGCGTTTTAAAAATTCACAGTAAGAGTTAAATATCATTGTCGTACCACGCGCTTTACCTTCTAATCCATACCCTGCAATATGCGGAGTAGCAAAAGATAATAACGGCAATAATTCCATATCAACGTCTGGTTCAAACTCAAAAACATCCAGTACCGCTTTAAAGCCGTCTTGTTTTAGCAAACGTTGTTTTAAGGCTTGATTATCTACCACAGGGCCACGGGCAGCATTAATTAATATTTGGTCATTACGTAATTTTGATAATGTTTTTTGTCCAATGAGATGATGCGTAGGATATTCACCATCACGAGTAATCGGTGTATGAAGAGTGATGACATCTGATTTTTCTAGTAATTCATCCAATGCTACGAATGAGCGAGAGTCGCCCTCTTGCTCTTTAATTGGATCATTCAAAAGATAAGAAATATTCAATGCATCTAAACACTGAGCTAAATAAGAACCAACCTGCCCAGCACCAACAATTCCAAAGGTTTTATCGAAAATAGAAAAACCATGCTGTTGAGCTAATACCATTAAACAACTTAATACGTACTCCGCCACACCGACTTTGTTACAGCCCGGCGCGGCGGTAAAGAAAATACCCTTCTCTTTCAGCAATGCTTGATCAACATGATCCATGCCAGCAGTTGCCGTACCGACAAATTTCAGCTTATTGGCTTGCGAGAGTAACTCAGCATTGACTTTCGTTACTGAACGAATCATCAATGCATCCACATCAATCAGATCGTCAGCAGTTAGTGTTCTGCCTGATTTAGCAATAACTTCACCTAACTCACTAAACAGTTCAGCAGCATAAGGCATATTTTCATCAATCAGTATTTTCATTTTTTAATCAGTTATCCTTTCAATTCATGAATTCAGTTTATCACTTCCATAACAAAAAACAGGTATAAAAAAACCCAGCCAATTTAAGTGACTGGGTTTTTATTATTTGTTTTCAGTGATTACACTATTACGCTTCGTATTTCTTAATAACTAGCGTTGCGTTTGTGCCACCAAAACCGAAGCTGTTTGACATTACTGTGTTCAGTGCTTGATCTCGTTTTTCAGTTACGATATCAAGACCTTCAGCTGCTGGGTCTAGCGTTTCAACGTTGATGCTTGGCGCGATGAAACCGTGCTCTAACATTAGAGTAGAGTAAATAGCTTCATGAACACCAGCTGCGCCTAGTGCGTGACCTGTCATTGCTTTAGTTGCAGAAATTGCAGGGCTGTTAGCACCAAATACTTCTTGGATTGCACCTAGCTCTTTTGCATCACCTACAGGTGTTGATGTACCGTGAGTGTTCACGTAATCAACGCTGTCTACGTTTTGCATCGCCATTTTCATACAACGAACTGCGCCTTCGCCTGATGGTGCTACCATGTCGTAGCCATCAGATGTTGCACCGTAACCTACGATTTCACCGTAAATTTTAGCGCCACGAGCAAGTGCGTGCTCAAGTTCTTCGATAACTAGCATACCGCCACCACCAGAGATTACGAAACCATCACGGTCTGCATCATAAGTACGAGATGCTTTTTCTGGAGTATCGTTATACTTAGATGATAATGCGCCCATTGCATCAAACATCATAGTCAGAGACCAATCTAGCTCTTCACCACCACCAGCAAACATTACGTCTTGTTTACCTAGTTGGATAAGCTCTACTGCGTGACCGATACAGTGTGCAGATGTTGCACAAGCTGAACTCATTGAGTAGTTCACGCCTTTAATTTTAAACGGTGTTGCAAGACATGCAGAAACCGTTGACGCCATTGTACGTGGAACCATGTAAGGACCAACACGCTTAACGCCTTTCTCACGCAAGATATCAACTGCATTTACTTGGTTTAGTGATGATGCACCACCAGAACCCGCAACAATACCTGTACGCTCATTTGAAACTTGATCTTCTGTTAAGCCAGAATCCGCTACTGCTTGCTCCATTGAGATGTAAGCAAATGCAGCCGCATCACCCATGAAACGCATTTTTTTGCGATCAATGTGATCAGCAGGGTTCATTTTCAAATCGCCCCAAACATTACTGCGCAGACCTTTTTCAGCAAACTGCTCAGAGAAGTTAATGCCTGATTTACCAGCTTTCAGAGACTCTAATACTTCTTCTGCATTGTTACCGATACTTGAAACAATGCCCATGCCTGTAATTACGGCTCTTTTCATGATTCTTTCCTAATAAGTCATAAATCTTGGTAGATAATAGCGAAGATAGCACAACAAAGTGGTCAGCTTTCCTATAAGTCGTTAAAATCCGACGTAGATTATCTTTAATGGTACAAATTTATGTCACAAAACCACATTTTACCACAAAACAGCATCACTAATGCAGTCCTTGAATGGAATGAGTCTGGAACACCCGTCTCAAATGATTTTGATGACGTGTATTTTTCTAACGATAATGGGTTAGAAGAAACACGTTATGTGTTCTTACAACAAAATCATCTTCCACAAAGATGGCAAGAATATGACCAACGTCGTTTTGTGATTGGTGAAACAGGATTTGGGACTGGATTAAACTTTCTTGCTGTATGGCAATGGTTCAAAGAGTTCCGTTCACAATACCCTGATGCTCCTTTAAAAGAGCTTCACTTTGTTAGCTTTGAAAAATTTCCAGTTACTAAATCTGATTTAATTAAAGCTCATCAAGCGTGGCCAGAATTGGCTCAATTTGCTGAACAATTACAAGAACACTATCCAGCTGCCGTACCTGATTGCCATCGTTTAGTACTAGAAGACGGCATGATAACACTTGATCTCTGGTTTGGTGACATAAAAGATTGTATGCCTCAGATCTGGATGGACGATAAAGGACTCATAGATGCATGGTTCCTCGATGGTTTTGCGCCAAGTAAAAACCCTGAAATGTGGAATCAGACTCTTTTTAATAATATGGCAAGCCTAGCCAAAGAAAACTGTACCTGTGCTACGTTTACTGCAGCTGGGTTTGTTCGTAGAGGCCTAATTGAAGCTGGCTTTGATATGAAGAAAGTCAAAGGCTTTGGGCATAAGCGTGAAATGATTGCGGGCACATTAACGGAGCGTACAACCAAAGCAAACCATGAAGTATGGTATGCCCGTTCAACCAAAGAAAACATCACTGACGTTGCTATTATAGGAGGCGGTGTTGCTAGTGCTGCATTAGCCACAACCTTAATTAGACGTGGTGTAAAAGTGAGTGTTTATTGCAAAGATGAGAAATCAGCACAAGGGGCATCAGGTAATAAACAAGGTGCTGTATACCCACTGCTTAATGAGAAATTCAATTCTCTTTCTCGTTTCTTTGGTCCAGGATTTATTTTTGCTCGTCAGTTTATCGACCAAGCCGCTAAACACGTAGAATTTGATCATGATTGGTGTGGTGTTACTCAGTTAAAATGGGATGAAAAATCCGCCAATAAGCTAAATAAAATGCTTGAAGGGAATTTCCCTAATGAACTTGTCTCTTCTTTTGATATCGAGAAAACCAATCAAATGGTTGGCTTACCGATTAATATGGAAAGCGTCCACTACCCATTAGGTGGCTGGTTATGTCCAAAACAATTAACTCGTGGATTATTTGAACATTTATCAAATAATCCACTGTTCACTCTACATTGTGATTCAGAAATAACCGCCTTAACACAGAACGAAGAACAACAATGGATTCTGTCATCAGATAGCAATGCTTACCAACATCAAGCCGTTGTGGTTGCAAATGGGCACAGATTCACTGATTTTGCGCAAACTAAAGACATTCCAGCGACACCTGTTCGTGGACAAGTCAGTCATATTCCAACGACAGAATCACTAAAAAATCTGAACACCGTATTATGTTATGACGGTTACCTAACGCCTGAAAATAGCAAACATCAAACTCACTGTATTGGTGCTAGTTATGATCGTCGCGATTTGGATCTTGCATTTAAAGAGTCAGACCAAATCGAGAATGGCGAGAGATTACGAAAATGTATTCCAAACGAAACGTGGCCAAACGACGTTGATACTAGCGATAACCAAGCTCGTGTAGGCATTCGGTGTGCTAGTCGTGATCACCTACCATTTATCGGAAACGTGGTACGTTTTGAAGATATGCAAGAAGAATACAAAAACATCTATAAAAAACGCCACTGGTTGCGTGAAGCTAAAGATATTCCTGTTTATGATGGTTTGTTCTGCATGCTAACACTCGGTTCTAGAGGATTGAGCTCTGCCCCATTATTAGCAGAAACTTTAGCATCACAAATTATGGGTGACCCAATTCCACTACCAAATTCAGTACTTGAGGGATTGCATCCAGGAAGATTATGGGTAAGAAGGTTGCTGAAAGGAAAACCGTTGGATATTTAAGAGAAAGTAAGAGCAGGGACTAGGTCGGTCGCCAGCTCCCTTTCAGGTCTCAGGGGACTAGTTGTAAGCAATAAACTCACAACAAACACCCCTGAATCCTTTGAGCGAAGCGATCTGAACCCTGCTCTGTTACTTAATCGAATCAGCTAAGTGACTTACCGCTAACGCAAAATAATGCGAACGGTTCCAATCCATTAATACTTGGTAGTTATTGTATACAAGGTATGCTCGACCATCTTTATCATCAGGTTGAACTAACCATGCTTTAATATCTGCATCAGGTAATGCTTTACCGGTTAAACGACGAACACCTAACTCTTGCCATTGTGCCAATGATTTACCTTTTTCTTCCGATAAACCTTTCAAACTTTCAGCATCTAAAGAGTCTGGCAATTGCACTTGACGTCCCCATGTATAAGTATCGTCCCAACCCACTTGTTTTAAGTAATTAGCGGCAGAAGCAAATACATCGGCATGCGTATTCCAAATGTCTTTTTTTCCATCACCATTTCCATCAACAGCATAAGATAAAAATGATGTTGGCATGAATTGGCATTGACCCATTGCACCAGCCCATGAGCCTTTCATGTTTTCAGGTGTAATGTGACCTTGCTGTAAAATGGTCAATGCTGCCATGGTTTGCTTTTTGAAGAACGCTTCACGACGGCCGTCATAAGCCAACGTCGTTAATGCTTCAATAACGTTATAACCACCCGTTAATTTACCAAAGTTACTTTCAACACCCCATAACGCGACAATAAATCGTGGTTGAACGCCATACTCTTCACCAATTCGATTTAACTCTTTGTAGTGTTTTTTATATAAATCATTCGCTTGCTTAATTTTCCATTTTGGCACAGCTCTTGGAATATACTCATCCAGAGTCAATTTCTTCTCTGGTTGATTACGATCTGATTTTACGGCTTTCTCTTTAAATGCAACGTTTTTAAATGCACGTTCTAAAATCGGTTCTGAAATCCCAATTTCCCGAGCTTCATTTTTCAACCCTACAATGTAATCTTGAAAATCTCCTTCAGGAGTTGCTGATGCTGATGTTGCCAAAAATAAACTGACTATCCCTAGCAGTAATTTTCTCTTCATAAAATTAATTCTCTTCTCTTGCTGCTTTATCTTTTTTGTATTTTTCAAGCAGGTTTTCTGGTGGTGGCGGTAACTGCAAAAAGAATCCATTTTCTTTTATTGCTGTTTTTACTTTTTCTACATCAACTGAAGCCAGTTTTCTGCCTTCTAAATTTACCACCATTACCATGGTTGGAGTACCGAACATCGACATAAGTTCTTGCGGTACAGGGGCAAAATCATCTTTTTTCTCAATATAAAGATAAGCACCTTGTTTTTTCGTGCTTTTATAAATGGAACAGAACATTTTATAACCTATTTTTTGAAAGGATTGATCTTGCTCTCAACTTATTTCAAATGATTAATGTCTATTTGGTGAGAGGCTTGCTAAAAAGTAGACTTCTGACAATAAGATAACTTGCTGTACAGTCGAAGTGACTATAACATGGTATCAGATTTGTGGTATTAAAATTATCAAGATACAGAATAGTATGACAAAAACAGCCGATTTAAAGGGCAGTAATTTCACCCTTTCAGTATTACATTTGCCTAATGATGACGTTGCTTTAGCATTAAATATGCTTGAGCAAAAAGTGGCACAAGCACCTTCTTTTTTTGCTTCTGCACCCGTTGTCGTTAACATTGAAAATGTATCGAATGAAATTAACTTTGTTGAGCTAAAATCTGGTGTCGAACGTACCGGCATGATTCCTGTTGGAATTACAGGTTGTAAAGATAAACAAAAGCAAGCTCAAGCAACTGCTGCTGGCTTTGCAGTAATGACATCTTTTACACCTCAACAAGTAACGCAAAAAGCAAATATGCAACCAACGAAAGTGGTAAAAACACCAATTCGTTCAGGCCAGCAAATATATGCAAAAGATGCGGATCTTGTGATCTTAAATAACGTAAGTCCAGGTGCTGAAGTAATAGCCGATGGCAGTATACATATTCATGGCACATTACGCGGCAGAGCAATTGCTGGTGCGAGTGGGCAAGCAGAAGCAAAAGTCTTCTGTAAAAACTTACAAGCTGAGCTAATTTCCATCGCAGGTAATTATTGGCTAAGCGATCAAATTGACAAAGAGTATTGGCATCAAAATGTCATGATCACTATGGTTGAAGACCGTATTCAGATCGATACCCTAACGTTATAGCACAATAGAAAAAGGAATAATAAAAATGGCACGTATTGTCGTTGTGACTTCAGGCAAAGGTGGCGTAGGTAAGACTACTTCTAGCTCTGCAATTGCATCGGGTCTTGCATTGGCTGGCAAAAAAACTGCGGTAATCGATTTTGATATTGGTTTACGTAACCTTGACCTAATTATGGGTTGTGAGCGTCGTGTTGTTTACGATTTTGTAAACGTGATTAACGGCGAGGCAACGCTAAACCAAGCGTTAATTAAAGATAAGCGTGTAGGTAATCTATTTATCCTACCTGCTTCTCAAACTCGTGATAAAGATGCATTAACCAAAGATGGTGTTCGTCGCGTTCTTGATGAACTGATCGAAATGAACTTTGATTTCATTATTTGTGATTCTCCAGCGGGTATCGAAGCGGGTGCTTTAATGGCACTGTACTTTGCAGATGAAGCGATTATTACCACGAACCCTGAAGTTTCTTCAGTTCGTGACTCTGACCGTATCCTTGGCATTTTAGATTCTAAATCACGCCGAGCTGAAGACTCATTAGAGCCTGTAAAACAACATCTACTACTAACACGCTACTGCCCTGCTCGAGTGAACCAAGGCGAGATGTTAAGTGTGGGTGATGTTGAAGAAATTTTAAACATTCCACTTTTAGGTGTGATTCCAGAGAGTCAATCAGTACTAAATGCATCAAACAAAGGTGTTCCAGTAATTTTTGATGAAGAGTCTAACGCCGGTGCAGCATATCAAGATGCTGTCGATCGCTTGTTAGGTAAAGAAGTATCATTCCGTTTCTTAGAAGAAGAGAAAAAAGGCATCTTTAAACGACTATTTGGAGGTTAAGCATGGCATTGCTTGAGTTTTTTAGACCACAGAAAAAAGCCACTGCTAACATAGCTAAGGAAAGGCTACAGATTATTGTTGCAGAACGTCGAAATGGCGGCCCTGCACCATCGTACTTGCCTCAACTTAAAGAAGATATTCTTAAAGTGATCAGCAAATATGTTGAAGTAAATCCTGATATGGTCACTGTTTCTTTAGAGCAAAAAGAAGAAGATTTATCTGTTTTAGAATTGAATGTCACTCTTCCTGACGAAGACGATCATTAAACTGAAAATACAGTTTTAAGCGCGCATTAAAAAGGTGACTCTGAGTCACCTTTTTTATTTTTAGACTGTTATTTCTCTATCACAGACATAAAACGCGCTTCTAATAGTTCACCACGCCAACCTTTTAATACATCAGGTTTTAATTCTGGTGCTGCGTTCTTTTTCCATTTCCAAGATAATAATTGATTTAGCTGTTTTTTCGATGCTAAAAACTCAGGCATTAAACCTGACTTATCCGAAGCGATTTTCACTTCATCTTTTAATAATTTAAAGATTTGCTTATAGCCAGGGTAATCCATTAATCGTGTTACTTGCTCTGGGTATTCGTTTGGATTTAAATCATCGGCTAAATAAGTAAAACGTAATAATTTACCACCATGACGTTGGACTTCTCTTGGATCAAACTCTTCTTTAAGCATTTGCTCTTTACTACGAAGTCCAAAGCGAGCCAGTTTCCAAAGGCTCAGCTCTTTTACAACAAAGTTAACCGCTAAATCACGCTTTCTTGCTTCTTCTAAACGCCACTTTGCAGCCATTTTTAAAATAGCTAACTGTTTAGGATTAAGCTGCCACGCATTTTTAATATCTAAATAGGCCTTCTCTGCATCAGGTTGCTTTTCACGTTTTTTAACTGCAAGTGTTGATTCCTGATAAGCTGCATCTTCCCATTGAGTTTGAGATAACTCAGCTTGAAGCTTTTCAAATAATGGCAATAAATAATGCACATCTGCCGCTGCATAGTGAAGTTGCTTATCGGATAATGGACGTGCCATCCAATCCGTTCTTGCTTCGCCTTTATCTAATTCAATACCTAAATAGTCAGAAACTAGCTTAGCGAATCCCGTAGAAAGTCCATAACCTAAAAATGCCGCCATGATTTGTGTATCAATCATCGGCGTTGGCATACAACCAGCGTAATGTTGGAATACCTCTAAATCTTCACCACATGCATGAAGTACTTTTGTCACTGATTCGTTTTTCAATAAATCCCAAAGAGGCGTTAAATCATCAATCTCAACCGGATCAACAAGCGCTAATGTCTCACCATCAAACATTTGGATTAAACCTAAACGTGCATATAACGTTCGTGTTCTTACAAACTCGGTATCCAACATTAAAAATGGTTTAGTGCTTGCCTGCTGACAGATCTCAGCTAAACGCTGACTCTGGGTAACAATTTCAAATTCCACAGTATTTCCTTAATAGATGCCAAGGCAAGATAGCTTAATCTCAGTAAAACTAAGCTATCTTGTCTCTATAAATAAAAATAATGCCAGCGATTAGGCTGGCATTATCGTATTTTTATATTGTACCTAAATTATGCGTTTTCTTCTGCTTTATATTCATCACGCAGTTCACGACGCAAAATCTTACCTACGTTTGTTTTTGGCAGATCATCTCTGAACTCAACAATACGAGGAATTTTGTAACCTGTAAGGTGTTTACGACAGTGTGCAACTAACTCATCTTTAGTCAGGCTAGGATCGCGCTTAACTACACAAATACGAACCACTTCACCTGACGTTGGATGCGGTTTACCAACAGCCGCCACTTCTAGTACTTTGCCATGAAGCGCTACAACATCTTCAATTTCATTTGGATAAACGTTAAAGCCAGATACTAAAATCATGTCTTTTTTACGATCAACGATATGTAAGAAGCCTTCATCGTCAAATTTAACGATATCACCCGTACTCACCCAACCGTCTTCACAAATCATATCTTTTGTTGCTTCTGCACGGTTCCAGTAACCTTTCATTACTTGTGGTCCACGCACTTGAAGCTCACCAACTTGATCGTTAGTTAGTACGTTACCTTCATCATCAATCATACGAACTTCTGTTGATGGGACAGGTAAACCAATTGAACCATTGTATGACGTTAAATCATGTGGGTATGCCGCTACCAGTGGTGAACACTCAGTTAAACCGTAGCCTTCTAATAAGTAACAACCTGTATGTTGCTGCCATTTTTCTGCAACAGCACGTTGCACAGCCATACCACCACCAACAGCCAGACGTAAATTACTAAAATCTAACTCATGGAAATCTTCATTATTTACTAATGCGTTAAACAGCGTATTTACGCCAGTAATCGCCGTAAATGGGTATTTTTGAAGCTCTTTAATGAAACCTGGGATATCACGAGGGTTAGTGATAAGCAGGTTACGGCCACCCATTTCAATAAACAGTAAACAGTTAACCGTTAACGCAAATACATGGTAAAGAGGAAGTGCAGTAACAATCAGTTCACGGCCTTCTGTCAATACAGGGCCATAAGCGCCTTTTGCTTGCATTACGTTTGCGATCATATTGCGGTGAGTTAGCATTGCGCCTTTTGCAACGCCTGTAGTACCGCCAGTGTATTGTAGGAAGGCTAAGTCTTCACTTTCAATAAATGGCTTAATGTACTGCATTCTACGACCTTTACGCAGTGCATTACGCATAGATGTAGCATGTGGAAGATCGTATTTTGGTACCATCTTCTTCACGTACTTAACAACGAAGTTAACGATGGTGCCTTTTGCACGAGGAAGTTGCTCACCTAAATTCGTTAAAATAACGTGTTTAACAGGAGTGTTATCAACCACTTCTTCTAGGGTGCTAGCGAAGTTTGAAACGATAACAATAGCAGCAGCGCCTGAATCATTCAGTTGATGCTCTAATTCACGTGGTGTGTAAAGTGGGTTAACGTTCACCGCAACCATACCTGCACGAAGTACACCAAATAATGCAATTGGGTATTGCAGTAAGTTTGGCATCATTAACGCAACACGATCACCTTTTTTAAGCTTCAGTTCATTTTGTAAGTAAGCTGCAAAAGCACGGCTACGCTCTTCTAGCTTACGGAATGTCATTACTGAACCCATATTAATGAATGCTGGTTGATCGGCATACTTGTGAACCGATTTTTCAAACATATCCACTAATGAGGTGTATTCATCTGGGTTAATTTCTGCTGGTACGTCTTTTGGGTAACGTGAAAGCCAAACTTTATCCACGCTTTTCTCCTATTCTTATATGTGACTTATTGCTAGTACGACAATAACTCTATGACAGTGATCACTATCACTTTTGTGGTGTAGACTATTTACTCTACAATTTTAGTCAACTATTTTTATTCACAATTATTCATTCGATGTTTTTTTAAACAAGAATGAGGGCTTTTTTTAAAGATGTGAAGTATTTATGTAGTAATAGTGTTAATTAATGTGGTTAAGTGCTCACTTATTAAATTTGGGTTTTCCAAATGACAATGGTGACCACCTTTAATGTGATAACAGGTAAAATCCGCAATAAATTTATATCTGTGTTCTTTCTGTTTTAAATGACCATAGCCATTCTGCCCAACTACTGCAAACACTGGGCATTCAATTTTATCCAACAATGCTAAAGCGTGAGTTTCCGACATTCGATATAAAGAATCACACTTTACTTTCGCATCTGTGGTCCATTGAACATATTCAGATTCTACTCTTAATGAACGTAAAACCATCGGCTCAATAAGAGATTGAGGTAACTGATTAACTTTAGCTCTTAATTCTAAAGCCGATTGAGCATCTTTTAACGTTCTCTGCGGTTTATTTCGGTAACGCTGACGACTCAATATCCCTTGACGCAATCTATCTGTTATTTGGTCTTCATCTTCACTCAAAGGGCCTAGTGCTTCTATCATCATTAGAGCTGATACTTTCTCTGGGAAAGCAGCACAATAAGCACTAGCAATTAAGCCACCTAAAGAATGTCCAACCAAAATAACGGATTGTTGATTTAAATGTAGGATAACTTGGTGAAGATCATCAATATAATCAAAAAAGTGATAAAAATTATCCCCACCTTTATGAGAGGACAATCCATGCCCAAACCAGTCAAACGCAATCAAATGGTGGGTTGGATTCGTCTTTGCGTACGATTCCATTGTGGTAAGAAACGTCGCCGCATTATCTTGCCAACCATGTAAAAACAGAATCGTTTGATCGACCTGTTCAGGTTTAACTTCAAGTAAAGCTATTTCACCATGGTAAAGAGGCAGTGATCTTTCATGAAACAATGACATCAGCGTTTACTTCACTTCCTGTACCACTTTGCCACGACGGGTTTCAAGGTGACTTCTTTGATGAAAACAACGAGCACCAGCGCATGGCATATAGCTCATATTCAAATCATTAGTCACTACATACTCTTGTATTTGCCATAGATGAATAGCCGATGCTTGAATTACAGGAAAAGGATAAACAAATTCACCTACGTTGGCCTGCTCAATACCATCAGCCTGACCAATCACCGTAATTAATCGCCCTTTAGCGTAAGTAACAGGATCAATAAATCCATTTACATACACAACAAAACGACCATTAGGTTCTTCGGAAATATCTGGCTTTCCAACAGAAGAAATTGGAAGGTTTACAATTTCAATTCGAGTTTGATCCGACAAGTTATCAAGGCGAGCAATCACACCACCTAATCGTACTTCCGCTTTTTCCCCAGCATTTGCAGCATCAGAGAAAGCATTATATTCAACCAGAGTCGTTGCTTGAGTTGATTTAAGTTCTTGAGGAAGAGAGCTACACCCTACAAGTAATAATACAGAAAGAAAATAAATAACTTGTTTCATATTGAACCTCTCACGATTGAAGTCATACCAATTAACATAAGATCTGAGTTACATAAAGGTATGGGCTAGCGTTATATATAGAGATCGACACCGACTAATTGAGCAAGTTCCTCTCTTCGCTTTTGAAGCATGACTTCCATATATTCTTCCATTGCGTGACGATTACGCCCTTCAGGTAAGTCATATTGAACACGAGAGTTCGCATATTCAGATGCATTCAGTTGTTTAACTTGTGTCGTTACAGCAGTCGCCACTTTTGATGGCTGCGCAACTAGAGATTTACTTCCAGTCGCCTTTTTAACTTGGCTCTTTTTTCCTACTGCTTGCTGTTTTTGTATCAGCGCAGGCGGCAACCCTTGAATCGATACCATAATGACCTTTTGAATAAACAACTAAGCGAGGTTTTCACTCCTCGCTTGGATATTAAAAACTATTCGCGTCCCGGTAATTTTTTCCACGTCACCGTATCACGAACATAAACAGGACTTGATTCTTCTGCAGGAAGCGCCAAGCCTTGTTCGAATTTTTGCTGTGCAAGTAATGCCATATCTTCAGCATCAGGGTAAAGCACATCAGAGGCTTTACGCTCTAAAGGCAATGTTGCCAATGCTTCTGTATAAGCATCCCAACCTGTACCAACCATTAACCATTCACCTGATTGTTCCGGTAAATACGTTGATAACGCCTCTGGTGCAGACACAGTTTCAGCTACGTCATAAGTCCAAGTACCATCTTGATTACGTTGGTACATACCAAAGTACACTTCACCCATGCGCGCATCAATTGAAGCTGCAACTTGAGTAGCTCCGTGTAATCGGTAACCCGCTTGTGCCATTGCTTCTAATGTTGAAATGCCTACCATAGGTAAATCGGCACCAAACGCTAAACCTTGAGCAATACCAATACCAATACGTACACCAGTAAAACTACCAGGTCCTTGGCCAAATGCTAATGCATCTAAATCTTGTAAGCGCACACCCGCTTCTTTTAATACTTCATCCACAAAAGGAAGAATTTTAATGGTGTGTTCACGCGGTGCCACTGCACGTCGAGAATAGACTTTTCCGTCAACAATTAGTGCGACTGAACAGTTTTCAGTGGCGGTATCAACCGCTAAAATTTTTGCGCTCATTAATGCCTCAATTTTCTAAAATGGCTTTTTGTTCTACTTGTTCTATTTCTGTCTGATTCGTTTGTGCTAAAAATTCAGACACTTTTTTCAAATCTCGTGTTCTTGGTATTGGTGGCAAACTTTGTAAAAAAGTCGAACCATAAGGACGAGTCACTAAGCGATTGTCACAAATCACCAATACCCCTTTATCTTTGGTATCTCGAATAAGACGCCCAACACCCTGTTTTAAGGTTATCACCGCATCAGGGATCTGCACTTGAGAAAAGGCATCCCCACCGCTTAATTGACAATCTTCAATACGCGCTTTTAATAGCGGATCGTCCGGTGCCGTAAAAGGTAATTTATCAATGATAACACAGCTTAAGGCATCACCTCTAACATCAATACCTTCCCAGAAAGCTCCAGTTGCAACCAACAATGCATTACCCAGTTCCATAAACTCTGTAAGTAACTTTTGCTTAGTGGTTTCACCTTGAACTAATACTGGTAAATCAAGTATTTGCCTAAAGAGTTCAGCTAAGTCTCTCATCATTTGATGTGATGTACATAAAAAGAAACAGCGACCTTGGTTTTGCTTAATAACCGGTTCCAATAATTCAACCAACTTAGGAGCAACACCATAGCTATTTGGCTCAGGTAAAAATCGTGGTACGCATAATAGAGCCTGTGATTGATAATCGAATGGGCTTGGTAGTGAGAACTGTTTTGTCGGCTCTAACCCTAAACGTTGCGTAAAGTGTGAGAAATCATCATTAACCGCTAACGTTGCCGATGTAAAAATCCACGCGCCCTCTTTTTCTGCCACTTGCTCTTTGAACTTATCAGCAACCGACAGTGGCGTTATATGTAAACTAAAATGTCTTGGGGTACATTCATACCAATATGAATAGCCACTTATTGTAGTATCACATACACGCTCTAAACGATTTTTCAATAACGTGCATCGTTCAAAAGCTGCATCCAACAATTGACTGCGACCTAAAGCTAGTTTTAATACATCATAAGCAAGTTCAAAGGCATCATTGATGCGCAAAATTTCTCGTTGAACCGCTTGTGATTTTATTGCCTCTCGCCAATTACCTCTAAAGCTGGTATCCCCTAAAATAATACGTAAATCCATTGCGGAACCAGCTAAGCGTTCTGCCACTTTTTGTAATTGACGCATATCTCTTGCTTCAGTGCGATAACCTATTTCAATGTCTTTTGCTAATTCCGTTAATTGGCGACTTGATAAACTTTGCCCAAAATATTGACTCGCAATATCAGGTAACTGATGGGCCTCATCAAAAATAAAAATATCCGCCTCGGGGATCAATTCACCAAATCCCGTTTCTTTAATCGCCAAATCAGCAAGAAATAAGTGATGGTTAACAACCACAACATCCGCATCAAGGGCTTTTTTACGCGCCTTAACAACAAAGCACTCTTCAAAGCTTGGGCACTCTTTACCTAAACAATTATCGTTAGTTGATGTGATAGAAGGAATGATTGGACTATCTTCAGCAATAGCTTCACAGTCACCTAAATCTCCCGTTTTGGTTTCAGAAGACCAAGTTCTTACTTTAACTAATTGCGTCAGTAATTCCGGGTCCGCTTGAGGGGTATGGCTTTCAATTAATTGACGATTCAACCGTTCAGGACATAAATAATTTGAACGACCCTTTAACAAAGCCACCTGGCCATAAAAACCAAGAGATGACACCATTAATGGCAAATCACGATGGAAAAGTTGTTCTTGAAGGTTTTTTGACCCAGTACTAATGATGGTTTTTTTACCACTAACCAGAGCAGGCGCAAGATAAGCGAACGTTTTCCCCGTCCCCGTTCCTGCTTCAACGACTAATTGAGTACCATTTTTAATTGCATCATGAACAGCATGAGCCATATCCAACTGGGGTTGACGAGGTTGAAAGCCGGGAATGGCTTTACCTAATGCACCTGATGACGAAAAAATCTTGGCAATCATATCAACCGATATCCATCGTGAATAAAAAAGAAAAAGAGATTATGCCAAGAAACCAGAAGAAACTAAACGGGAAGTTTGTACTGAATCGAAGCTAATTTACTCCACCTAATAATACTAAATTCACTTAGTGTTTTGATTTGATATGGTAAAAACTCCTTTACGCTCCCTTCTTTTATCGGTAAAAGAATAAGGTGAATAAAATTAATAATTACACTATGTAAGCACGAGAGATAAAATGGAAAAGAAAATACTATTAACGGATTGCCCTGATTCTCGTGGGCTAATAGCAAAAATAACCAACATTTGTTACAAACATCAGCTAAACATTGTTCATAACAATGAATACGTTGATAACGTAACAGGTCAGTTTTTTATGAGAACTGAGCTAGAGGGCATTTTTAATGATGTCACTTTCCTAGCAGATATTGATGAGGCACTCCCATCAGGAAGTCATCGTAAATTGGTGACTGAACCACGAAAAAAAGTGGTTATTCTCGTCACTAAAGAGGCACACTGTATTGGTGATATTCTTATAAAGGCCTATTCTGGCGCGATGAATATCGATATTGCTGCTGTTGTGGGGAATCACGATGTCTTAGGTGGGCTCATTGAAAAGTTCGATATCCCTTTTCATCATGTATCTCATGAAGGGCTATCACGCGAAGAGCATGAAGAGAAAATGCTTGAAGTGATTAACTCTTATGAACCAGAATACGTTGTATTAGCAAAATATATGCGTGTGTTAACGCCAAATTTTGTTGCTCAATTCCCTAAAAAAATCATTAACATCCATCACAGTTTCTTACCGGCTTTCATTGGTGCAAAACCTTATCAGCAAGCTTATGACCGCGGTGTAAAAATCATTGGTGCCACCGCACACTTTGTGACGAATGATTTAGATGAAGGCCCAATCATTAAACAAGATGTTATCCCTGTGGATCACAACTTTAGTGCTGAAGACATGGCAATGGCTGGTCGTGATGTAGAAAAATCAGTATTGAGTAAAGCGCTAACAAAAGTATTAAACGATCACGTTTTTGTTTATGGCAATAAAACCGTTATTCTTTAACGGCTGAAATAAAAAACGGCGATCATGATGATCGCCGTTTTATTTTTAATTCATGGTTATTGAGCCGCAATAAACTCTATTGCGTATTTATTAAATTCTTTCGGTCTATCAATATTACACACATGCCCACATTCAGGGATTTGTAATAACTGACTGTGTTGATGAACTGCCACCATCTCTTCCACTGGTTTCATGAACAAATAATCATTTGCCCCCATCAAGTAAAGTGTTGGAATCGCTAATTCTTTATCTTTAAAGTAACGCATTAACGGATTCACATCAGCAGCTAATTTAAACCAACGCTTAAACTCTTTTTGGCACAATTTTTTAGCTTCACGAGTGAACACATGTCGAGATTCTTTTTGGCTTTTTTGTGGCATCACCACATAAGAAAACAACTTATAAAGCCACATATAAGGCATGATATTCTTTGTCATATCGCCCATTTTGATCAAAAACTGAGAGCGAAAATTAAAACGAGTAATCGCTCCAGCTAATACCATTGAGCTCACACGATCTTGTGCTAATTCAGCCAAGTTTCGAATAATAATCGTACCAAGAGACATACCAACAAAGTGCGCAGATTTAATATTAAGATGATCAAGTACATCTAAAATATCCTGACTTACCACTTTAAAAGAATACTGTTTATTGATGAATTCTTTGATTTGAGAGAAATGGTTCGAACGTCCATGACCACGTAAATCAATGAGCAATACATTAAAATTCTTTCTAAAAGCAGCGATTTGCTTAAACCATGTTGTTGAGCTTCCACCCGCACCATGGACAAACACTACCCACTTAGAGCTCGATTCATGCTCATAGGTTCTATGGAATAATAAAGACTCAGACATCCTTTCAACTTCATTCAAAATTTACGTTAACATTGACTATAGCATTTCAAATAGAAGATGAATACTTCACACTGCATTTCCCATCACAGCATTAATATATTCATACAAAAATAATCTAACTATCTGATTTTAAAAAATCAATAAGAGTGATTACTCTATAGTTATCTATTTTCCCTGCTGCTCTTTTCTAAACTGTTCAGGAGTTACTCCCGTATGTTTACGAAACATCTTAATAAAAGAGGAACCTTGGCTATAGCCTAATTGATATGCAATTTCATTAATTGATATAGCATCTTTTAACAAAACCATAGCCTTCGCTAATTTAGCCCTCTGGCGCCAATAATTAAAACTCATTTTCAACTCTTTTTGAAAGCGCCTTGCCAAGGTTCTTTCAGTACTAAACACCCGCTTTGCCCATATTTCTAAACTTGAATCATCAGCAGGATTTTCTTGTAGTTGCATTAAAATAGGCGCTAATAATTTATCATCCGTAAAAGGAAGATAGTTTTCTATTGGATTGGTTCTTGATAAACGCTCGATCAGAACATGACTTAAATATTTATCTTCTGTCGTAAGAACTGCTGTAGTTTGACGCGCGACAAGATCATCAACTATAGCCCTTAATAATGGCGTTAAAGGAAACATACAAGCGCTCGTAGGTAGCTTCTGACTCAATTCAAATTCAATATTAATCGCACAATATTCAACATCATTATGATTAAACGCACGATGCAATAAATGAGCTGGCGTCCAAATAGCATAATTGGCAGGACAAAACATTTTTTGCTTATCTACTTCCATTTCAAGTCGTCCTTGCTTAATCAAATGTAACTGACCCCAAGGATGTGAATGCGATAACGTTTCTGTTTTTGCCTCAAGGAAAAAATAATGAAAAAACACATCCGTTGGCAGACTTTCATCTAATTGAGGCAGGAATTTTTTATCTGTCATGTTCGCTATGTTAGGTGTCCTAAATGGCATACAACTCTGCTCGCTATTGATGTGACAATTCTATCAATTATTTCTGATAGAGGTTTTTATGACTATCTTCTTCCCTATTACAGCCGTATTTATCTGGGCGACGAATGCCGTGATAAGTAAACTCGCTACCGAAGCAATCGAACCTGGTGCTATCGCATTCTATCGCTGGTTTTTTGCTATATTTATCTTGCTGCCTTTTTGTATAAAACCGGTATGGCAACAAAGACAACAGATTAAAGCTCACTTAGGAAAGTTAACCATACTGGCTTCATTAGGTATGGTGCTAAACCAATGCCTTGCTTACTACGCAGCTCATACAACAAGCGCAACCAACATCGCTGTCTTTTTATCACTGATGCCTTTATTTGGATTATTCCTAGCCGTTCCTTTATTAGGTAATAAACTTAAAAAACAAGCGTTAATTGGCGCTATCATTTCGTTTTCAGGGCTTATTTATATGCTAAGTGAAGGAAACCCAATGAACTTATTATCAAATGGAATAAAACAAGGTGATGGCTTAATGTTTATCTCAAGTTTGGCTTACGCTTTATATTCCGTTTTGCTTAATAAATGGAAACTACCGTTGGCACCTTGGACCTCCGTTTTTTGCCAAATCGTTATTGGAGCTGCACTTCAGTTACCTTTATTACTAACAAGTGACTCTTATATGATCAGTCATACCGCGCTGCCTATGGTTCTATTTGCTGCTGCTTTTGCTTCTGTTATTGCACCATGGTGTTGGCTGCAAGGCGTACAAAGGATTGGGGCTTCACAAGCTACGTTATTTATGAATTTAGTGCCTGTATTTACTGTAATAGTCAGCTTTATTTTTCTGGGTAAAGTTCCGACTTGGTATCACTTAATTGGAGGAAGTGCTGTACTTACTGGCTTACTCTTGGCTCAAGTCAAAATCACATCAATGCAAACAGCACTCTCAGAAAAAGTCGTTTAATGTCAGGTAGCACAAGCAATCATCAAAGAATATGCACCTCTAATATAAAGAGGTGCATCACTTTTATTCAGTCAATTCTTTAACCGCAGAAATCAGCGCCATCAGTCCTTTTTCTACTTTTTCTCTTGGACAACCTAAATTCAAACGGACAAAATATTTTCCAACCTCACCATAGGTACTCCCTTGCATTATCGCTACCTTATGTTTCTTAATAAGACACTGATTTAGTTTATCCATATCAATAGAGAGCGAAGAGAGATCAATCCAAGCAAGATAAGTTGCATCTGGAATTTGGTAACCAACGCTCGGTAACTGTTCTGCTAAGGTTTGTGCAACATAATGATGATTTTCATAAAGATAGGTTTTTAATTCGTCTAACCAAGGCGCTCCTTTTTGATACGCCGCCATTAAACCAATAACACCAAGGATCGATGGTGATGATAAGCCATCCACTTGCTTAAGATTAAACAGGTAGTTATCTCGTGCAGATTCTTCTGCAATAAATGCATAAGCTCCATTTAGTGCAGGGATATTAAATGATTTTGATGCTGAACTGACTAACGCCCAACGTTCCCCTGCACCAAAACCCTGCCAAGGCGTATGAGGCTTAAATGAAACATCCATGTGGATCTCATCACTAATTACTGCCACATTATGCTTTTGACACAACGAAGCCATACGAGTTAATTCTGCAGATGTCCAAACCCTTCCCGTTGGATTATGCGGGCTACATAGAAGCAAAATCGTATTATTTGGATCCGCTAACTGTGTTTCAAATTGCTCCCAATTAATCTGATAACCAGAGTCTGTAGCTTGTAACTTATTAGCGACGATGGTACGCCCTAACCCTAGAATCATTTTGTCAAAAGCATCATAAGCAGGAGTATGGATAACCACCCCTTGATTCGATTGACTCCATTCACGTATTAATTGAGAGACGATATAAATAACGGAAGGCCCATACACTAGATGCTCATCATTAAATTCAGCATCAAAACGGCTCTTAAACCAATGGGTAACCGCATTTTTAAAATCACTGTGATTCCATCGACTATAGCCAAACACCGGATGATTAATACGAGAGTTTAAGGCTTCAATCACAGCAGGAGGTGCTGCAAAATCCATATCCGAAATAGTAAATGGAAGCAAATCCGCTTCCCCAAATCGGTCCTCAACATAGTCCCATTGAGTGCAGTAACTGCCTTTACGATTAATTTGTTCAGAGAAATTGAACATAGATAAATACTCCCAAAAAACAAACCAGAAATAGAAACAAAAAGAAAAAGAAAAAGCGGAGTTAAATAAACTCCGCAATGAAAACCAACCTAAACATAGATTAACAACTGATTTAGATTGGCATCATACTAAGCTGGCGTTGCCATTAATGATTGAATTTCATTTTTAACCATATGAACTTGAGTACCAATAACCACTTGTAAACTGTGTTCATCAAGCTTCACAACACCAAGAGCACCGTAAGCCTTTAGCTCAGCATCATTTACCAATCTCATATCAGCAACGGTTAAACGTAAACGTGTAATACAGTTATCAAGTGAAGTAATGTTTTCTGCACCACCAAGAGCCGCAAGGATTAACGCCCCTTTACCACCTTCAGTAGCTAGGATCGTTTCAGCTTCAGCCGATACAGGAACTTCGTTCGTTTCACGTCCAGGTGTTTTCAAGTTAAATTTAAGAATCGCAAACTTAAATACGAAGTAGTAAATAGTAAACCAAACGCCAGCAACAACAGGAACCAAGTACCATTTCGTTGCAGTACCTTGAAGTACACCAAAGACTAAGAAATCGATGATGTTGCCATCAGTATTACCAATAGTGACATCTAACATCCCCATTACCATGAAACCTAAACCAGTTAGCATCGCATGAATAAAGTACAGAACAGGTGCAACAAATAGGAATAAGAATTCAAGAGGTTCAGTAATACCACCAACGATACAAGCCACAACACCAGAGATTAATAACGCTTTAATTTTGCTTCGATTTTCAACTTTAGAACAGTGATACATAGCTAGGGCTGCACCAGGAAGACCACCTAAGAAGGCTGGCATCTTGCCTTGAGATAGGAATGCAGTCACAGATGGTGTAAAACCTTGTGTGTCTGGACAAGATAATTCTGAGTAGAAAATATTAAGAGCACCAGATACCGTGTCACCACACACTTCCATCGTGCCACCCGCTTCTGTGAATCGAATCAGCGCAACCAGAATATGATGAAGACCGATAGGAAGCAGTAAACGCTCACCAGCACCAAATAAGAAAGGTCCGAAATCTCCTGCACCTGCTATCGCATAACCAATACCGTTAATGCCAGCTGCAAAATAAGGCCAAATAAAAGGAACAAGCAGACCAACAACGCCAAGTGTAATTGAAGAGATAATTGGAACAAAACGAGCGCCACCAAAGAAAGCTAACGCATCTGGCATTTTAAATGTGTAGAAACGAGTATGCAGTTTCGCAACAATAATACCAACGATAACGGCACCTAAAATGCCCGTATCAATAGATTCGGTACCAAGAATAGACGTTACGCCGTATGACTGACGCAGAGCTTCACTATCTAGAGCTCCTGTCACAGTTAAATAGAAATTAATTGAAAGGTTAAGTGCGGCGTAACCAACTAAACCTGAAAATGCCGCAACCCCTTTTTCTTCACGGGCTAATCCCATTGGAATCGCAATCGCAAACATCACTGGTAAGTAGATAAAAGCCACTAAACCAATTTTTGTCATCCAAATAAAAATATATTGAAGAATAACGTTATCAAAAAAAGGCATTGCTTCTTTTAACGCTGCACTAGAAAAAGAGCTCCCGATACCAAGAAGAATACCCGAAAAAGCGAGCAAAGCGACAGGAACCATAAAGGTCTTACCTAAACTCTGTAAGAACTCCCACAGAGTAGTTTTATTAGCTTTTTGTTGCATAGGATTTCTCCATTAAATAAATCAAATAAACAACAGGAGGTAATTCAACAGCTTTAAATTTGTTGAGTACGCTTTCGTATTTATCGACACAATACACATGATAAAGACTTGGTAAAACGTTTTACCACTTTTCCTGTGATCACGATCGATATAATTTTTCAATTTATATATAAATGCTATAGAATGAGGAATCTAAAGAAGGTTTTGTTAGGTGAAACGTTTTATCAAAGACAACTAAAAGAAGAATCATGATAAATAAAAAAGCAAATATAAAGGATGTCGCTGAACGTGCAGGGGTTTCTGTAACCACGGTTTCGATGGTGCTAAGCGAAAAAGGACGCATATCTTCTGATACGATTGATAAAGTGAATCAAGCCGTACAAGATTTGGGTTATATAAAAAACCGCACAGCCTCTAACCTACGCTCACAAAAGTCGACTTTAATCGGCCTAATCTTACGCGACATCAGTGATCCTTATTATGCGGAAGTTGCCGCAGGAATAAGTGAAGTCTTAGAAGAAAAAGGTTATATGCTTTTTCTTGCTCAATCAGGCACAAGCCAAGAAAAATTTGATCAATGTTTAGCAACCATGATTGCTCAAGATATTGGTGGAATCATCTTCTGCCCTATTCGTGATTCAGGGATCCCAAACCTTGATAAAGTTAAAAACGTAGGCCTTCCTATTGTTTGTGTGGCTCGAGCTAAAATAAATCAACAGATCGATTTCGTTGGTCCTGATAATATGCAAGCGGCTAAAATTGCTACTGAATACCTTATTAAACAAGGCCATCGACAAATTGCTTATGTTGGTGGACAAAGTGATTCTTTAAGTCGTGCTGAGCGTTTAGGTGGCTATTGCAGCACCCTAATGCAGTTTGGTTTACCTTTTAAACCAGAATGGGTTGTTGAATGCGATAAAAGCCAAACCGCATCAGCAGAAGCCGTGAATCAATTGATGAATAAGAACCCTAAAATTACCGCTATACTTTGTCACTATTCATCAACAGCTTTTGGTGCAGTATATGGCGTTAACCGAGCGAATCGCAGTGTAGGTAAAGATAACTACATTGGACAACAAGTTGCGATTATTGGATTTGATGATGTGCCTGAAGCTGAACTAATTCAACCATCACTTACCTTTGTATCTTCTCCAATTCGGGATATTGGTCGCCAAGCAGGTCATCGTTTAATTAATCAAATCAATGATAAAGACAGCGTACCTCAAAGCTTAATTTTAAGCCCTGAGTTAATTGCTCGTAATTCTGCATAAATAAAAAAGTATAGCTTGGGTTATTAATGGGAATAATATTAATAACCAAACAAATACATTGATATTAATGTAATAACAAACTAACGTGAAATCTCAACTTCATTTTATTAAGGATAATATATGAACAAACTGTTTTTAATTATTTTATGTGTATTACTGCCACCACTTGGTGTTTTCTTTGCCAAAGGTGTCGGAAAAGATCTTCTTATTAATATCATATTGACGCTTTTATTCTGGATTCCTGGAATGATCCACGCACTGTGGGTCACAACTCGATAGCACAAAATAAAAAGCGAAGCCTATGATTGGCTTCGCTCTTACTTAAAAATATATTATTGCAAATTAAGCCGCGTTTGATTGCCATTTCTTACGCAATATTTTTGCCGCATTCACCATGTTTTCAAGCGCCGCTTCTGTCTCTTTCCAGTTTCGGGTTTTCAGACCACAATCAGGATTAACCCACAAACGCTCTACTGGTATTTTTGCTGCCGCGGTTTCAATGAGGTCAACAATCCACTCTTGGCTTGGAATATTGGGCGAGTGAATATCATACACACCCGGTCCAATTTCATTTGGATAGTTGAAGTCTTCAAACGCTTTCAATAACTCCATATTTGAACGAGAGGTTTCAATCGTAATCACATCCGCATCTAACGCCGCTACTGATTCAATAATTTCATTGAACTCGCTATAACACATGTGAGTATGAATTTGTGTTTCTGATTTAGCACTGGCCGCTGAAATCTTAAAGGCTTCAACTGCCCAATCTAAATACGCTTTTTGATCGCTTTTCTTAATTGGCAACCCTTCACGAATCGCAGGTTCATCAATTTGAATAATATTAATGCCCGCTTGCTGAAGATCAGAAACCTCATCTCGTAATACCAAAGCTAACTGCTGTGCGATTTCTTTACGTGTAATGTCTTCACGAGGGAACGTCCAACCAAGAATAGTTACCGGGCCAGTTAACATTCCTTTCATTTGTTTGGTCGTTAACGATTGAGCGTATTGCGTCCAACTCACTGTAATAGGTGCTTCACGCTCAATATCAGCCACCACGATTGCTGGTTTTACACAACGAGAACCATAACTTTGCACCCAGCCAAATCGTGTTGCTTGAAATCCATTTAGATTCTCAGCGAAATATTCAACCATGTCATTACGCTCAGCCTCACCATGTACCAGCACATCCAGATCCAAACGCTCCTGACGCTCTACTGCATCAGCAATATGCCCTTTCATTGCGGTAACATAATCTTGTTCATTCAACTTACCCGTTCGATATGCACTACGTTGCTGACGAATATCTGAGGTTTGTGGAAAAGAGCCAATCGTGGTGGTTGGTAATAATGGTAAGCCCAGCTTTTCAGCTTGATGCTGTGCTCGAACAGAATATGCTTCTGCACGCTCGGCTAACGCTGGCGTAATAGCAGCTAAACGTTGCTGTACTGCTGGCTTATTAATGTGCTCCGCACTCTCACGCTCACGCAGTGGTTGACTGTATTGATGACAAGCTAAAATCGCATTTTGATTGCCATCTAGCGCATCTGCTAACAGCGTCACTTCTCTTAATTTTTGCTTAGCAAACGCAAACCATTGCAGTGTTTCTTTTGATAGTTCCGTCTCTTGATCTAAATCGACGGGGCTATGCAATAATGAACATGAACTTGCAATCCATAACTTCTCACCCAACGCATCTTTTACTGGCTGCAGTTTTTCATGCAAACGTTCTAAATCAGCACGCCATACATTACGGCCATTAACGGCACCGACGGATAATACCCACTCTTTTGGCAGCGCACTCACAATCGCATCTAACTGGTCAGGAGCCGCAGAAACATCAATATGTAAACCATTTACTGCAAGTTTTGTGATTTTATCTAAATGATGCTCTACGCCGTCAAAATAGGTGGTTAAAAGTAATTTCACATCACTTTGAATCACTTGATAAGCTAATTTAAAAGAGTCCGCCCATGCTTTTGGTAATTCTAATGCGAGAATTGGCTCATCAATTTGAACCCATTCAACCCCTAACGCACTAAGTTTAGAAAAAATAGCTTGATAAGCGGTCAATAGACGAGGCAATAATGATAAACGATCAAATCCTTGTTCAACCTCTTCATCATTCACTTCTTTCCCTAACCAAAGGTAACTAAGTGGGCCTAATAAAACAGGCTTAACGTTATGTCCTTGCTTTTGTGCCTCTGCAATCTCATCAAAAAGTTGTGACCAACTCACATTGAATTTATCGTTTTTAGAAAATTCCGGCACGATGTAGTGATAATTGGTATTAAACCACTTGGTCATATCCGATGCGGCTTCACCACAGCCACAGCTGTTTTGAGATTGACCACGCCCTACTTTAAATAACGTATCTAAATCAGGGAAACCGTTGCTATGACGGGCTGGCACATGCCCTAAGAGTAAACTTGTGGTTAATACATGATCGTACCAAGCAAAATCACCCGCAGTCACAAAATCCAGCCCTGAAGCGGATTGATCTTTCCAGTGACGTTGGCGTAATTCACTGCCTACGGCCAATAGTTCTTTCTGCTCTATCTCGCCACGCCAATATTTTTCCTGAGCAAACTTTAATTCTCGCTGAGCACCAACTCGTGGATAACCTAAAATATGAGTTACGGTTTTTGTCTTCAATTCTGTTGTCATTTGTCTAATTCCTTTAGCCGTTTAGATGGCTAAACAATGACGTTTTTTTTCTAACTGTACAATTTCTAATCTTTCACTTTGATTATGAATTATATTCAACTAAACAAATTTCTATTTAAATCGATTAACTTTATTTAGCCGTCTAGATGTTTACTTTGTAGCCTTTTCACTTTACTGTGAAGATAATTGAACTTACTCAAACGGAACTTGAGGAACAGTAATGATTGAATTAAAACATCTAAAAACCTTAACCACATTGCGTGATACAGGATCGTTAACCGCAACAGCAAACGCTCTTCATCTCACTCAATCAGCGTTATCACATCAGCTTAAAGATTTTGAAACTCGTTTAGGCAGCAGCGTATTTTTACGAAAAACACGTCCAGTAAAGTTCACCTCTGAAGGCGAGATCCTATTAAAACTCGCCGATGATCTTTTACCTAAGTTAGCAAAAGCGGAATATGAAATTGCCAGTTTGAAAGAAGATCTCCATGGACGATTACATATGGCGATTGAATGCCACTCTTGTTTTCAATGGCTAATGCCAGCAATTAAAGAATATCAAATCAGTTGGCCTGAAGTGGAATTGGATTTTTCATCGGGTTTTGGCTTTGAACCACTACCTGCATTAGTTAATGGCGATTTAGATTTGGTGATCACTTCTGATATTCAACCACGCAGTGAAGTGCATTATGAACCATTATTTGATTTTGAGATGCGTTTAGTCATGGCAACCAATCACCCGCTCGCCAATAAAGACAGTATTGAACCAAAAGATTTATTAGATCAAACCATGTTGACTTATCCAGTGCAAAAGCAGCGATTAGATGTCGTTAAGCATTTCTTATCACCCAATCATGTAGAACCTGCAAAATGGAAACAAGCCGAAAACACATTGATGTTAGTACAAATGGTATCAGCAGGTTTAGGAGTAGCAGCTCTACCAAATTGGGCTATCAGTGAGTTTTCACGACAAGGACTAATCGAGAGTAAACCGTTAGGGAAAGGATTGTGGCGAAGATTGTTCGCTGCCGTTAGAGACAGCGAACATGATAAAAAATATTTACAAGCATTTTTCTCTACTGCGAAACAGCAGAGCCAGAGTCATTTAGTTGGGATTAAAATGACTTAAATTGATTTGTTAATGGGTCATACTGGTAACCCAAACTACTGAGCTTGTCTTGAACTCCTTGTGTATCAAGCTCATACATGCTGGATAATTCTTCTAGACTGTGGCATTCCAAGCGCAATTTTTCATTTATGATGCCGAGTAGAATTCCACTTTCTAGGCCATGTGCGTTGCTTAAATCCAATCTATACCCTCCATGTTGCTTAAGAGACAAACTTAGATTAGACCAATTTTCGAACAGAATGTTTGCTCTATCTCACAAAAAACAACTGAAACTGATAATAACCAGAAATAGCCATAATAATGTTCGCTATTAGCAAAAATTGCCACTTGATCGCCTGTTGTTTAAATAAGTGATAAGTCCAAAAACCAATACTTAATAGCATCAAACCTAAAGCAATCGCTAACTTCACTGCCATACGATCTAGAAAGATCTCATGAACACTTAATGTTTGGCAAAGTAAAATCACAGCCATAATGATACCGCCAACGATACCACTAATTGGTAAAATCTTATGGAAGGCTTGTAGACGAGTACGAGCAAGAGTTAAAAGCAGGTGAGCAAATAGAGCACCAAAAATAAATGGACCGATTAACGCATAAAATAATTGAGTAAAGGACCCAGAACCAAGTGCTAAATTAACAAAACTTGCAGCGGCAAAACCATTGGCTAATGCCAAAACAATCAGTGGCCCTTTATCTCGTGTTTTACCCGTTTTTACACTTAAATAAAAACCAGTAATTGCGATTGCAGGAATAAAATTCATTGCAAATATCGGCGCGTAAGTCATACCAAAACCAGCAATCGCACACCAACCTAAAATCAGTGCAGGCAACCACTTATGTACGCGACCACGTTGACCTGGGCAAATATCTCCTTTATGCAAAATGATGGTCAAAATAATTTGAGCACCAAGCAAAGCAGGAATAAGGATATATTGCATAGTTTGAAATAACATAATGAAGTTCTATTTACGGAATTTGAATCAAGCTAGTATAAACGCTATTTTCCCTTCGTCTAGTCACGGTTAAAAAACAACCTATTCTTATTAAGATCTCAAAAATACCTTGCTTAATTTCAAGTTTTTATCCTTTTGTTACAATAAAAATAACAATTATTCATCGCACTATTAACAGAATTGTTTTTTGTTTGTTTTAGATCATATAGATGCAAAGTATCAGATGTGCCACAGATAAAACTTAGGTAAATTTGTGTGATGAAATGTGTAAGAAGATGTTTGTAAATTACACAATTTTTGAATATTTGAAACTTAATAGAGGGAAATTCCATGTTGGAGTTATTAATTGGTTTAGTGATCACCATATTTGTTGGTTACTTTATCGTAAAAGGATATAAAGCTGCAGGCGTATTACTGACAGCGGGTTTAGCACTGCTAATTATTGCAGGTCTTTTAGGTCATTCAGTTCTTCCTGCAAAAGTAACGGCTACAGGTAGCCTATTAACAGATGCGCTTGAGTATGTGAAATACATGCTTCAATACCGTGGCGGCGGCTTAGGTATGCAAATCATGCTTCTTTGTGGTTTTGCCTCTTACATGACTCACATCGGTGCAAATAATGTCGTTGTTAAGCAATTTTCAAAACCATTAGCATTCATTAAATCACCTTACATTCTATTAGTTGCTGCTTACATCGTAGCGTGTCTAATGTCTCTTGCTGTAAGTTCTGCTACAGGCCTTGGTGTTCTATTAATGGCAACCCTATTCCCGATGATGACGGCAATGGGTATCTCACGCCCTGCAGCGGTTGCAGTGTGTGCATCACCAGCAGCAATCATCCTTTCACCTACATCAGGTGATGTAATTGTTGCAGCAGAGAAATCAGGTTTACCTCTTCATGTTTTCGCAGTTGAAACCGTACTTCCTGTATCAATTTGTGCAATCATCGTGATGGCAGCAGCCGCATTCTTCTGGAATAAATACCTTGATAAGAAAGAAAACACACCAATGGAGAAAGTCGATATTTCTGCAATGGAAGTGAACGCACCATCTTACTATGCGATTCTTCCTTTCTTACCAATCGTAGGTGTTTTCTTGTTTAACGGCGAGACAATCCCAGGTCTATCTTTAGATATTTACACTATCGTTGTTGGTTCTATCTTTATTGGTGCGTTAGTTAACTTTACGACCAATAAACTGAACGGTAAAAAAACATTAGAAGATTTAGAATCTTGTTATGAAGGTATGGCTGATGCATTTAAAGGCGTAGTTATGCTATTAGTTGCTGCGGGTGTATTTGCTCAAGGTCTAATGTCTGTTGGCGCAATTGATAACCTACTTCACTTAGCTGATAAAGCCGGTGCGGGTGGTATGGCTCTAATGCTTCTACTAACTGGTTTAACCGTTGCTGCTGCTATCGCAACAGGTTCTGGTAATGCACCTTTCTACGCATTCGTAGAGCTTGCTCCTCAGCTTGCAGGTAAAATGGGTCTTAGCCCTGCATTCCTTATCATTCCAATGCTTCAAGCATCTAACCTTGGTCGTACTATTTCACCAGTATCTGGCGTTATCGTTGCGACATCTGGTATGGCAAAAATCAGCCCATTTGAAGTGGTAAAACGTACATCTGTTCCGGTTATCTGTGGTTTAATCACAGTAATTATCGGTACTATGGTTCTTGTTCCAATGTACGCGTAATGCGTTAAATAGATAACTTATTGAAACGCCAGTAATTCAACGTTACTGGCGTTTTTTTTATCTTTAAGAATAAATAGGCTGGTAGGCATTTTCCTTACAAACAATTTACCTAATGCTCACGCAAATCTTATAAATTAACGATACATTTAGCTTATCAATATTTATAACCATACGGACACATACTAATGATTAAAGATACGGCTATCATTTTCGCACTTTCCTTTTTAGCCATTTCTATCACCTATTTATGTCGTTTATATATGTAGTTCAACGACCACTAAAACTCCCTTACTCATAATGAGGGCTTTCTTTTCTGGTTAATCCCACCTCAAATCGGTATAATTCGGCCTCCAAATTCTGAGGTGAACTAATGCACAACGTAACTCCAATTAATCAATACCCGAAATTCTGGGCAGAATGCTATGGAACGGCTCCGTTTCTACCGACCTCTCGTAAAGAGATGGAGCAATTAGGATGGGATAGCTGCGACATCATTATTGTTACCGGAGATGCGTATGTTGACCATCCAAGTTTTGGTATGGCGATTATTGGACGTTTACTTGAATCTCAAGGTTTCCGTGTTGGTATTATTGCTCAGCCTAAATGGGACAATAAAGATGCGTTCATGAAGCTAGGAAAACCAAATTTATTTTTTGGTATTACTGCTGGCAACATGGATTCAATGATCAACCGCTATACATCAGATAAAAAACTTCGCCACGATGACGCCTATACGCCAAATAACGAAGGCGGAAAGCGCCCTGATCGTGCTGTTCTTGTTTACTCGCAGCGTTGTCGTGAGGCTTTCAAAGACACACCGATTGTTTTAGGCGGTATTGAAGCAAGCTTACGCCGTTTAGCGCACTACGATTACTGGTCTGATAAAGTTCGCCGCTCAGTATTATTTGATGCAAAGGGCGACATTCTTCTTTTTGGTAATGCAGAACGTGCATTAGTGGAAGTTGCTCATCGTCTTGCTAATGGCGAAGACGTAAAAACAATGACAAACATTCGAGGTACCGCAGTGAATTTACCTGCTGAACCTGAAGGCTTTAAGATCATTGATTCATCGCGTATTGAAAAGCCAAGCCAAGCCGTCTTTGTTCCTCAAAACCCTTACGAAACGGAAGAACAATGCGAGAGCAATAAAGCGGATGCTAAAGAAGACAAGCCGCAAGTTATTACCGTTCGTCCATCACGACATGACGCAAAAACGACGGCAGTTCGACTTCCGCCATTTGAAAAGTTAAATAATGACCGTATTCTTTATGCTCATGCTAGCCGTGTTATGCATTTAGAAACCAATCCATACTCTGGACGTGCGCTAATTCAACGCCACGGTGACCGTGAATTATGGGTAAACCAAGCGCCTATTCCACTCACAACAGAAGAGATGGATTTCGTGTTTGATTTGCCTTTTGCTCGTGTTCCTCATCCAATGTACGGAAAAGCAAAAATCCCTGCATACGACATGATTAAAACATCGGTCAATATTATGCGTGGCTGTTTTGGTGGTTGTTCATTCTGTAGTATCACAGAACACGAAGGTCGCATCATTCAAAACCGTTCAAAAGAATCCATTTTGAACGAATTAGAAGAAATTCGCGACAAAGTACCAGGGTTTACCGGTACGATTTCAGATCTTGGTGGCCCAACAGCCAACATGTATCGTTTAGGCTGTTCGGTACCTAAAGCAGAAGCAACGTGTCGTCGCCCATCATGCGTATTTCCTAAGATCTGTGAAAAACTGAATACTGATCATAAACATACGATTGATTTATATCGTGAAGCACGAAAAGTAAAAGGCGTAAAAAAAGTCTTAATCGCATCAGGTGTACGTTATGATTTAGCGATTGAGTCTCCTGAATACGTTCGTGAATTAGTAACGCATCACGTTGGTGGTTATTTAAAAATTGCCCCAGAACATACTGAAAAAGGCCCATTAGATTTAATGATGAAGCCGGGCATGGGAACGTACGATCGTTTTAAAACCATGTTTGAAAAATACAGCCAAGAAGCAGGCAAGAAACAATATTTAATTCCTTACTTCATCTCAGCTCACCCGGGAACAGAAGATGAGGATATGCTTAATCTTGCTCTTTGGCTTAAGAAGAATAATTTTGAATGTGACCAAGTTCAGAACTTCTATCCATCGCCTATGTGTAATGCAACATCAATGTATTATTCAGAAACGAACCCATTAAAACGCGTAAAATACAAAAAGCGCGAAGATGTACCAGTCGCTAAAGGTGAACGTCAACGCCGATTACATAAAGCGTTACTTCGTTATCATGATCCTAAAAACTGGAAGTTAATCCGTGAAACGCTTATCAACATGGGTAAGAAACATTTAATTGGCGATAAGCCGAACTGTCTTGTTCCTGAAGAAGATTTAGATGCTCAAACACCAGCAGAACGTCGTCAAACTGGACGTCATGGTGCCAAACGCTTTGCGACTAAACATACGAAAGGCCAATTTGATGGTGATCCGCGTACGAGCAATAATAACAACCGTAACGGAAAAAATAATCGTAACGGGAATGCACATTCAGAAAAGCCGACATCAAGTGGTAAGAAAAATGGCGTTCGCAACGGTTACTCTAATGGAAAGCCTAATAATAATGGTAAACCAAGCAATAATGGCAAACCAAACGGCAATAAACCGTCAGCAAATAAGCCTTCAGGTTCAGGTCCTAAACGTAAGCCAAAACATCGTTAACGGATAATACCAATCGTAGTAAATATAAAAAAAGCGAACCACAATAATGAGGTTCGCTTTTTTATTATCTAATATATTATGTGATGGACTAGAGTATCACTTATCTACTCCACCACGATTGGATTATTATTTCCAGATGTATAGGTTAAATAGCTTCTTACCACGTTTGATTACGCTGTATTTACCAAACAGTGCATCTTCTTTCTTAAGTACTGCTTCTGTATCAGCTACTTTCTCGCCGTTTACAGACACTGCACCGTTACCGATGAATTCACGCGCCATTTTGTTTGATTTAGCTAGTTCAGATTGAGTTAGAACTTCAACAATCGTTTGTTCAGAAGCTTCTAATTCTGTTGATGGAAGACCATCTAAAGCAAGTTGTGCTAAATCTGTTTCTGTTAGTGAAGAAAGATCACCAGAAAAAAGTGCTTTAGTGATACGTTCAGCAGATGCTAAACCTTCTTCACCGTGAACTAGACGAGTTACTTCACGAGCTAGAATGCCTTGACCTTCAGGACGGCCTTGAACACTCTTATCGCTCTCTTCAATAGCTGCAATCTCTTCTACTGTTAAGAAAGTAAAGAAACGTAGGAAGTTATATACGTCAGCATCCGCAGTACCTAACCAGAATTGGTAGAAAGCGTATGGTGATGTTTTACTTGAGTCTAACCAAATTGTACCTGATTCAGTTTTACCAAACTTAGTACCATCTGATTTTGTTACTAAAGGAAGCGTTAAACCAAATACTTTATTGCGGTTCATACGACGAGTAAGGTCGATACCACCAGTGATGTTACCCCACTGATCTGAGCCACCAATTTGTAATGTACACTCTTTTTCTTTGTTTAATGCTGCAAAATCGTATGATTGAAGTAGCATGTAGCTGAATTCAGTAAATGAAATACCAGAACCTTCACGATCGATACGTTGTTTTACTGATTCTTTTTGGATCATCGCATTTACGCTGAAATGTTTACCCACATCACGCATAAATTCAATTACGTTAATTTGACCGATCCAATCTAAATTGTTTACTACTTCTGCACCGTTTTTCTCTTCTGTAAAATCAACAAAAGCTGAAACTTGTGCTTTAATTTTGTTAACCCAATCGCCAACCACTTCATTCGTATTAAGTTGACGCTCAGCAGCTTTAAAGCTTGGGTCACCGATTAAGCCTGTAGCACCACCAACAAGCGCTAATGGTTTATGACCAGCTTGTTGAAAACGCTTAAGCACTAATAGTGGTACTAGGCTACCAATATGTAAGCTGTCTGCTGTCGGATCGAAGCCACAATAGAGAGTACGACAGTCAGTTGAAAGGTGCTCAGCTAATTCTTCGTCTGCTGTGCACTGTGCAATAAGCCCACGAGCTTTTAAGTCTTGCAATAATTCGTTTGTTGCTGTCATAGATAACCTACTTGTACTCTAAATTTAGGTATAAAAAAGAATACTCGATTTTACACATTTAGCAGCTAAATAACAGAGTTTACGAGTAAAAATACTTCAATAAGTAAATTATCAAATTATTGTCAGGAAAACGTCTTTTGTGACCGTTAGCGCAAACTCGAACAACATTAAATTTCCTGCCTTGAAACTGCTATCTATGCCCATACTTCTTAAGTAGGTGTTGCTAAGATATAGTCCTCTTAGTTGCTATTTCTTTCTACTTCATAAAGGAAACAGAATGAAAAAGTTTGCCCGTGCTGCAGTCTTAATGGTTTTAGTCTTTGGACGACCTCAAGCACAAGCTGCCTCTTTACTTGAACATATAGAGCCAGATTACCAAGAATCCAATCAATCTGAGATCGACCACCATCATGTACTTCACAGCCTAAATGGTCTTCTATCCATTGATAGTTGGAACCATTTCTCGCATCAACCTTACAATGACTTTGATATTTTAAGCTCTAAAGCGCATCAAGCTCAGCATGAGTTAGAAAATATCTGTAAGCAAACCGCTCTTATTTCCAATAGCCAGACTCAATTTGCGGGAGTAAAAAACAACGAGCGAGCAAAAATTAAAATTGAGCAAGAATTAAATGGTCAGGTTAATCAACTGACAGATATCGCAAGAGCGACTGTCGTAGCTGACTCAATTCCTGATTTAGTTACCGCATATGAAGCATTAAATAGAGAAACAACGGTTGTTAGTGTTACTAACCGCTTTTCTCAGCCTGCTAAATCTGGGTACAGAGACATAAAATTATTGGTTGAACTACCTAAAACAAAACTCATTGCAGAAATACAACTTCATTTAAAAGACATTGCAGATGTTAAAAATGGTGTTGAACATAAGATTTACGAAGAAATTCAAAGTATGGAGCGTCTTGCTTTTATCGAAGATCGCGAGTTTACAGAATTTGAAGAAGCTCGATTCACTAAGTTAAGAGGTCTTTCTCAATCTTTATATACCAACGCATGGCAATCTTACCTTCCTATACAAGCTTTTGCATAGAATAAATACTAAAAAGAGCAATAGGCTTAACCTTATTGCTCTTCTTTTCATACTCTCTCATCACTTTCTTACGCCATTAGTACCAGAGCCCCAAAAAAAGCTAATCCTGAAAAAACAGCAATGGTAGTAATAAGAGCAAATTTAAAATCGTGATCCATAACGACTCCTTGTTATTTTAATATACAGACAATTAATAAAAACGATTGCATTATCTGTTTACAAAAAATTAACAGTAATTTGAAGTATCTTCAAGGAATTGATCTTATTCAATCAGCAAGTTGGTATAAGCATCACAATGTCAGCATAATAGATGCAGATTTGTGGTTTTTATGAAAAGGAATTCTAGGAGAAAACATGAAGCGTCTATCACTATTAGGGTTGTTAATATTAACCCCTTTACCCTCTCTCGCCCAAATACATATAACTCCTTCAGTTGGGTATGCTTCAGGTGGTGAAATTGAAGACACCGAAGGAGAAGTATACGAATTAAAAGGAAATACCGCCTATTCATTAGCTATTGAAACGGATTACGATGCTGGCCGTATCGGCTTATTTTATAGTAATCAGACAAATGATATTGAAGATATTAATCAAAGTTCCAATATGCACTATCTTCACTTTCAAAGTGCGCTAGATTACCAATTAACTAAGAATATCAGTTCGTTTTTTGGATTAAGTATTGGTGGTACGTATGCGGATGTTGATTGGATAGATGAAAACATTCGATTTTCAGCTGGTGCTTTTGGTGGTTTCCAATATCACTTTACTGATAATTTTGCATTACAACTAGAAGGACGCTGGCTAGGTACCTCTGTTGATAGCAACTTTGACAGCAGTTGTGTTTCTACACCGAATAAAAACTCTTGTACGATTAAATATGAGGGAAGCTGGGTCAATCAATTACAAGCGAATCTAGGACTCAGATTCAGTTTTTAATCCCACTTTATTTATGAAAAGAAAGGTTAGGCATTTTCAAAAACAATGAAAATGCCTAAATTTACAACACTTAATCATTATTTTATAAATAACACAATTGATTATGCAACCTTTATTTAACAATAAATAGCCCCGCATAGCCACTCATCACCAATAACCATATCTAATAAAACCTCATAAATCAGAATAAAACACTATTTGAAACATATAAACCTACCTTTTTGTCATATTGCGTTAACATATATAAATAGGTAATCTGACTTTAATGCTTAGGGAATACATCCAATTTAAGCAAAATCAATTTGAATTTATTAGAGAATGATACCAATTAAGCTTCAATTCTCAGGGAAAAGTTTTTTAAAGGAGTAATTTATGAAGCGTGAACAATGGGGTTCTCGTGCAGGATTTATTCTTGCAGCAGTAGGATCTGCTATCGGTTTAGGTAATATCTGGCGCTTTCCATATATGGCATATGAAAATGGTGGCGGTGCTTTTTTCATTCCTTATTTATTTGCCATGATCACTGCTGGTATTCCATTTATGATCATGGAATTTGGTATGGGTCATAAATATAGAGGGTCAGCACCACGTACCTTTGCCAAGCTCAACCAAAAATATGAATGGTTAGGTTGGTTTCAAGTCATGATCGCAGCCGTTATCGCCGTTTATTATGTTGCTGTTATTGGCTGGGCAATCTCTTATTTCAGTATGTCTTTCTCACAGAGTTGGGGACAAGATACTAATGCATATTTTTTCAGTGAATATCTACAATTAGGTGACAACTCGCCAAGTAAGCTAGGTAGCATTCAATGGCATATCGCTATTCCTATGCTTTTTGCTTGGGCAATTACTTTTGCAGCCATTTTTGGTGGAGTGAAAAGTGGTATTGAACGAGCAAGCAAAATTATGATGCCTTTACTGTTTATTATGGTTATTGCTCTTATTGGTCGTATGGTTTTCTTACCTGGCGCATTGGATGGCCTGAACTACTTATTCCAACCAGATTTTAGTAAAATTACGGATCCAAAAGTTTGGTCTGCGGCATACGGACAAATCTTCTTTACTCTAAGTGTTGGCTTCGCCATCATGCTTGCTTATTCAAGCTACCTTCCTGAAAAATCAGATGTTAATAACAACGCCTTTATGACGGTACTAATTAACTGTGGCTTTTCTATTATTGCAGGTATTCTTATCTTCTCTGTTCTTGGTTACATGGCTCAAGAACAAGGAAAACCATTAACTGAAGTCGTTAGTGCGGGCGTTGGTTTGGCATTTGTTACTATTCCTGCTGCAATTAACTTACTGCCAATACCTTATATTTTAGGCCCACTATTCTTCTTAGCACTTGTTGTGGCAGGGTTAAGCTCTCACATCTCTATTATTGAAGCCGTTACCTCTGCATTTATCGATAAGCTGAATTGGTCTCGTAGAAAAGCAGCTTCTGTTGTTTGTGGTTCTGGTTTAATTATTTCAATGGCATTTGCGACAAATGGGGGTCTACTGCTGTTGGATCTTGTTGATTATTTCATTAACAACATCGCTCTGCTTGCAAGCTGCTTAATTGAACTACTTGTTATGGGCTGGCTAGTAAAACTTGCAGATATTCGTTCACACGTAAATGCTGTATCAGAATTTACAGTTGGTAAATGGTTTGAAATTTGCCTACGATTCGTAAGCCCTGCTTTCTTAGTCGTTATCCTAGGCACCAATATTATTAATACGCTAACTGATGGTTATGGTGGTTATGCACAATCAGATTTACTACTACTAGGCTGGGGCTTAATTGCAGCAATGCTAGTTGTCGGTATTATTATTAATAAATCAAGCAAGGAGGCTTAATATGGAAACGGGTGCAATCATTATGATGATTATTGGTTTAGGGATTACTTGGGGGGGCGCAGCCTTCTGTATTCGTAAAGCAATGAACGGTAACTAGAGACTAGAAAATGCTAACCTTAAGCAGATCTTCGGATCTGCTTTTTTATACTGCTCTGATAATGGGTTAAATCATGAATACACTCTACTCTTTTCGACGTTGCCCTTATGCCATGCGCGCACGACTTGGCATAGTTCAATCAAACAAAACCGTGCATCTTCGAGAAATTATATTAAAAAACAAACCTGAATCTATGCTTCAAGCCTCACCTAAAGGCACTGTACCTGTTTTAATTAACAATAAGGGTAAAGTTATTGATGAGAGCTTAGATATTATGAAATGGGCGTTAGAAGGCTCTGAGCTATTGCAATCAACAACAAGCGAGATGTTTCAATTGATTCGAGAGAACGATGATATTTTCAAAAGTTGGTTAGATAAATATAAGTACGCTGATCGCTACCCTGAATATTCTGAAATTTACTACCGAGAACAAGGTGAGCTGTTTTTAAATAAATTAGAACAAAGACTAACGACTTCACCGATGCTTTTCTCTAAACAATACAGCTTTGCAGATTTAGCGATTCTTCCATTTATTCGTCAATTTGCTTTTGTTGATATTCATTGGTTTCGCCAAAGTAAATACAAAAATTTACAGCGTTGGTTATTTGAGTTTATAGAATCAGAGCTGTTTAATTCAATAATGAATAAATACTCTGCATGGTTAGATTCACACCAAGAATTTATCTTCCCAGAACAAAAATAAAAAAAGGAGACCAATTGGCCTCCTTTTTATTCTTTCAATGATGAATTAGTTGTTGCTAATCCACTCATTCATGTCTGTTTTAAGGTTATCAGACTTAGTACCGAAGATAGCTTGTACACCAGAACCAGCTACAACAACACCAGCAGCGCCAAGTTGTTTTAGTTTATCTTGGTTTACAGCTTCAACATTCGCTACAGAAACACGTAGACGAGTGATACAAGCATCAAGGTTAGTGATGTTCTCTTTACCACCGAATGCAGCAACTAGTTCACCAGCTAGTTCAGAACCAGTTACTTTAGTAGCAGTATCATCTTCATCTTCACGACCAGGTGTTTTTAGGTTCATTGCTTTAATTACAGCGCGGAATACTACGTAGTAAACAACAGCGTAAACAAGACCAAGACCAACAAGAAGAAGCATATTCTCAGCACGTGGAGATTGAACAACGAAGTCAATGAAACCATTTGAGAACGTGTGACCGTGAACGATGCCTAGTGCGTTAGTTAGCATGTATGCAACACCAGCTAATACAGCGTGGATAGCGTACAGTACAGGAGCAACGAATAGGAATGCGAATTCGATTGGTTCAGTAATACCTGTTAGGAATGAAGTTAACGCAGCAGATGCCATGATACCCATTACTTTAGCGCGGTTTTCAGGTTTTGCTGAGTGTGCAATTGCGATTGCAGCAGCAGGAAGACCGAACATTTTGAATAAGTAACCACCAGCTAGTTGACCGAAACCGTTACCTGCTGCACGAGATGCGTCATCAGCAGTTAGGAAACAAGTCATGATACCATTTACGTGTTCACCAGCATTGTTCACACAAGAACCAGCTTCGTAGAAGAACGGTACGTTCCAGATATGGTGTAGACCAAAAGGAATTAAAGAACGTTCAATAACACCGTAGATACCGAATGCAGCTACTGGGTTTTGATGTGCAGCCCAGTCAGAGAATGCTGCAATAGCACTACCGATTGGAGGCCATACAACTGATAGGATAAGACCTAGAGCGATAGATGCAAAACCAGTTACGATTGGCACAGCACGCTTACCAGCGAAGAAACCTAAGTATTCAGGAAGTTGAATACGGTAGAACTTGTTGAATGCCCAACCAGCAACACCACCAGCTAAGATACCACCAAGAACACCAGTCTCAATGCCATCAACACCCATTACAGTTGCCATTACTTTTAATGTAGCAACCATGATGCCATAACCAACAACAGCAGCTAGACCAGCAACGCCATCATTGTTTGTAAAACCAAGTGCAGTACCAACAGCAAATAGCAGAGCCATTTGACCGAATACTGAACCACCAGCTTGTTCCATTAAGTGAGAAACCACTTCTGGAAGGAAACTAAAGTTGGCTGCACCAACCCCTAAAAGAATACCAGCAACAGGAAGAACTGATACAGGCAGCATTAGCGCCTTACCGACTTTCTGTAGACTAGCAAAAAGGTGTTTAAACATGTTTTGCTCCTAATATTTATAACTACAATTTGGATTTAATTATCTACTTATTAATTACGGCAATATCCCCCTTGCCTTTGATGCAATTAATAAATTGTAAATAATCGTATCTCAAATCAAACTGCGCTAAATATAGACCTATGCAAAACCAGTTTCTAGCATGTTTTCATTTATTGTTTTAAAACCCTGCAGTGATCACAAAAGCAAGGCTTAGAAATTTCTTCCAGAAAAAACAAATTTAAACTCAAGATGTTGATTTAAAAGATATTATGTTGAAAAAATCAAAAACTGAAATGTTATTTTTAGCAACAAAAATAGATAGTACAAATATAATACAAACGTAAACGTTTACGTATCGTGATCGGTATAAAAAACAGGGTTAAATCCGTAAAACAAAAAAAAAGGAGACCTAAGCCTCCTTTATCGATTACTTTACAACCAATATCTAATTATTTGTTCAAAAAAAGATTTTTGAAATTAGTGGTGGTAGTTTGTGCTACTTCTTCGACACTTTTCCCTTTAAGTAAGGCAATATATGCTGCCACTTCTTTCACGTATGCAGGTTGATTTTCCTTTCCGCGAAAAGGTACAGGAGCTAAATAAGGAGAGTCGGTTTCAACTAATAAACGCTCAAGAGGAAGACGACGAACCACATCTTTCAGCTCGGATGCTTTATTAAAAGTAACAATCCCTGAAATTGAAATGTAAAAACCAAGTTCCATCGCAGCTTCAGCAAAAGCCCAATCTTCAGTAAAGCAGTGAATCACCCCACCACATTTATCTGCTTTACCATTTTTTAGAATGGCTAGAGTGTCTTCTCTTGCTTGTCTAGTATGAATAATTAGAGGCTTATTATACTCAACAGCAACCTCAACTTGTTGCTCAAATAGCTCTCTCTGACGCGGCGCACTTTCTGGTTGATAAAAATAATCTAGCCCCGTTTCACCAATGGCTACCACACGTTCATGTGCTGCGTATTGACGAAAGAGTGATAAATCAAATGCAGAATCCACATCCAATGGATGAATACCACAAGATGCATGAACTTCTGGGTGTTGTGCTATCATGTTCATCATATTTGGAAAGGCATCTAAGGTAACACCTACAGTTAAAAACTGCTCGACTCCTTGTTTCTTCGCTTTATCAAGTACATCAGCAACATTTACGTGTAAGTCATCATAATTTAATTTATCTAAATGACAGTGTGAATCAATTAACACTCAACTCTCCAGTAAACTCAAACATCCATTGAGTTAGTAGTAATTCTTTATTTAAACCAGGGAAACTATCCAATTGCTCTTGTAACGAATTCAGTGCAATGTATTGCTTATAGACCACATTACTCGATAATGTTTTCGCTAAGCTTTCTATGAGCTTTATTTCGTCACAATGAACCCAAGGCTGCATTACTCCCATCTGTCTCTTCTGAATATCAGCAAGTAAGTAACTTAGCCAAGTTAAGCCTTCACTTTCAAGTTTTAGAACAGTTTTAACTACATCAGCAGTCTGGCAAAAATCACTTTTCACACTGGATTCAAAGTCTGAAAGTAGCTGTTTATGTAATGCTTGTTTCTTATCTTGATAAAAGCTTTTCACTGCTAATGGGAGTGAGTCATTCAAAGCAATAGACTGCATTGATACTGAAAGGTTTTCAGTTTCTCTAAGCCAGATTGTGATAGATTCAGCATCAATTTTCGATTGATGCCATACCTGACAACGACTACGTATTGTTGGTAATAACTGATGAGGAGAATCGGCCAACAATACAAATTGACAATTTTTCGGTGGTGCTTCTAATGTCTTAAGTAATGCATTAGCTGCAGATTCTGTCATTTTTTCTGCAGGATCAATGATGATCACACGCTTAGCGTTGAATTGTGAGGACTCTAAAGCCCATGAATTACATTGGCGTATTTGTTCCACTGAAATAGACTTACCTTCAGTTTCTGGCTTTATCCAATGCAGATCAGGGTGTGTTTGTGATTTAATTAACTCGCAACTATGACAAAAACCACAAGGTTCAATACCTTGCGTTAAACACAATAGCGTATCAGCAAAATACTGAACTAATGCTTCTCGTCCTGCCCCTACAGGCATGGCACACAATATGGCATGAGGAAGTCGATCTGCCTGAATCAACTGCTGCCATTGTTGCCACAAACTTTCCTGCCATGGATAAAGTTTAGTTGCCATTCTTAACTAGCCAAGCTTCTAAAGCGGTAATAATTGAATTTGTCACGGTTTCTAAATCTTGTCCCGCATCAATAGTAATAATACTTTCATCACTATTTGCAAATTCTAAATAACGTTCGCGACTTCTTTCAAAAAAATCTAGTTTCATTTGTTCAATTCTATCAAGCTCACCGCGAGCAGATGCTCTCTGTAAACCTAGTTTAGGGTCAATATCCATGTAAATAGTTAAATCAGGCTTAAAATCACCTAATACTGTATTTCTCATGGTCATCATTAACTCATGATCAAATCCACGACCACCACCTTGGTATGCTTGTGAAGATAAATCATGACGATCACCAACAACCCATTCACCTCTTGCAAGAGCAGGCTTAATCACGTTACCTACTAACTGAGCACGTGCAGCATAAAGAAGAAGCAATTCAGCCATATCCGTTAGTGGCTCATCAGGATGACCTTGTTTAACCAGTTCACGCATTTTCTCAGCAAGAGGGGTTCCTCCTGGCTCACGCGTTGTAACTGGTGACGTAATACCGTGTTTTGCCAATGTAGCTAGTACGTTCTTAATTGCTGTACTTTTACCTGCGCCTTCTAGGCCTTCGATTACAATAAATTTAGACATGATTAATTTCTTAAGGTTCTTAAGTAAGCTCTAACCGCTTTGTTATGCTCAACTAGTGATTTAGTGAATTTATGACCGCCAGTACCATCAGCGACAAAATATAAGTATCGGCTTGTTTCAGGATGAAGAGCTGCTTTTATTGAAGCAGGACCAGCCATAGCAATCGGCGTTGGCGGTAATCCATTAATAGTATAAGTATTATAAGCCGTAGGTGTTCGTAGATCTTTCTTACGAATATTACCGTCGTATTTGTCACCCATACCATAGATAACTGTCGGATCAGTTTGTAAACGCATACCACGCTTTAAGCGGTTAACAAACACAGATGAAACTCGCTCTCTCTCAGAGTCAATTGCCGTCTCTTTTTCAATAATAGACGCTAGAATTAATGCTTCATAAGAAGATTTTAACGGTAAGTTAGCTGACTTTGTTTTCCATTCTGCATCTAATAATGTTGTTAATGCTTTATGAGAGCGTTCCAAAATATCAAAATCACTCATACCTGCGGTGTAATGGTATGTTTCAGCTAAAAATAAGCCTTCCAATTTAGTTCGTTCAATACCCAACTTGTTTGCAATTTCTTTTTCTGACATTCCTTCAAGCTCATGCTCTAGATAAGGAGCTTGTTCTAACTGTTGTTGCCATTCAGAAAAACGACTTCCTTCTACAAAAGTAATTGAGAATTGATGTTCTTTACCTGTTTTTAGCTGAGTTAACACATCTGCAAGTGTTTGGTTTGGTTCAACCCAATAAGTACCGGCTTTAATATTTGTTAGCTGAGGTGATACTTTATGAGTAAACCGTGCCCATTTAGCATCAGATATCCATTTATTTTCTTCAAATTGACGGATAAGTTTTCGATAACTTGTCCCTGGTTTTACTTCAACAAGTTGAGCGTTCTCTAGCATTACAGGTTGTTGTGTAAAATTGATTGCCTGCTGATAAGCCCAAAAGCCCGCACCAAGTGCAGCGACTGCTAAAAATAAAATAATGATAATTAGTTTTTTCAACACGAGTACAGTTTCTCCTGAAACCAATGAGTTAATGTATGTTTGGTAAAATGAATTTCTTTGATCTTATTTATCGGTACAACTTCAAATAAGGAGTTAGTGATAAAAACTTCATCTGCATTTGCAAGCGTATCAATATTACAATGTACTGATTCTATGTCGATATGATGACTCTTAGCAATTTCACTAATGTGCGTCTTCATCACCCCTTCAACACCTGCTAATGATAAATTAGGGGTAAATATTCTATCACCCTTAACCCAAAAAATGTTTCCTATCGACGTCTCAACGATGTTGTTATTAATATCGAGAACAATGACATCTAAGTAATCTGTTTTCTTCACTGATTGTTTTATTAGCACTTGCTCTAGGCGGTTTAGATGTTTCATTCCAGCTAAGAGCGGATTGAGTCCTAGATGAATATCGGATATTCCTAAATCTATGCCTTTTTGTTGCCATTCTTGATATTCAACAGGCTGTGTAAAAGTAGACACAATCACTTGCGTGTTTGTACATCCTTCTGGAGAGTAACCTCGCCCACCACTTCCTCTTGTTATTAAGATTTTAATGCCACCATTCATTACTTTAGAAGCAAGTCCAGTCATTTGCTCTTCAAGTACACACCAATCTGGCTCCGTTATACCTAAACGTTCTGCTGAGGTTTTAAGTCGAATTAAGTGCAGTTTCCACAAACAAATCTTCTTATTTAATACCTTCATGGTAGTAAAAAAACCATCACCATACTGAGTTGCTCTATCACTGATTGGAAGTAATTCAGATTCCATTCCATTAACCCAAAACATGACAACTCCTAACCAACAGACTAATAAATAAAAAGGCGGTTTGATATAATATCAAACCGCCTTTAAAGTGTAACTGACTCTTGGAAACTAGTTAAGCTTCACAAACAAGTTATTACATTTTCTTGAAGATTAGTGAACCGTTTGTACCACCAAAACCGAATGAGTTACAGATTGCGTATTCCATATCTGTTACTTTACGAGCTGTGTGTGGAACAAGGTCAATATCTAAACCTTCTTCAGGATCATCAAGGTTGATTGTTGGTGGAACGATTTGATCAACCAAAGACATCGCTGTGATGATTGCTTCAACAGAGCCTGCAGCACCTAAAAGGTGACCAGTCATTGATTTTGTTGAAGATACTAAAACTTGCTTAGAGCCAGCTTCACCAAGAGCACGTTTAATGCCTTTAATTTCAGCTACATCACCAGCAGGAGTAGACGTACCGTGTGCATTTACGTAACCGATTTGTTCACCTGTTACGCCAGCATCACGCATCGCAGCTTCCATAGCTAACGCACCACCAGAACCATCTGGCGTTGGCGAAGTCATATGGTAAGCATCACCACTCATACCAAAACCTACAAGTTCACAGTAGATCTTAGCACCACGAGCTTTAGCGTGTTCATACTCTTCAAGAACCATCATGCCAGCACCATCACCTAGAACAAAACCATCACGGTTTTTGTCCCAAGGACGAGATGCGCCTTGAGGGTTTTCATTATTTGTAGATAGTGCTTTTGCTGCACCAAAACCACCCATACCTAGCTCTGTAGATGCTTTCTCTGCACCACCAGCTAGCATTGCATCAGCATCACCATAAGCGATCATACGTGCAGCATGACCAATATTATGAAGACCTGTAGTACAAGCAGTTGAAATTGCGATATTTGGACCACGTAAACCACGAATAATCGACATATGACCTGCGATCATATTAACGATGGTAGAAGGCACGAAAAACGGGCTGATCTTACGAGGACCTTTTTCACTGAATGCTTTGTAGCCAGCTTCAATTAAGCCAAGGCCACCAATACCTGAACCAATTGCAGCACCGATACGATGAGCATTTTCTTCAGTAACTTTAAAACCCGAGTCATCTAATGCCTGAATGCCAGCAGCTACGCCGTATTGGATAAATAAATCCATCTTACGAGCGTCTTTCTTAGACATGTACTCTTCAGCATTAAAGTCTTGAACTAGACCTGCAAAACGAGTAGTAAACTCAGTGGTGTCAAAGTGTTCGATATTAACGATACCGCTTTGGCCTGCTAACAGCGCTTTCCAAGATGCTTCAACAGTGTTACCCACCGGTGTTAGCATACCCATGCCTGTAACAACTACACGACGTTTGGACACGATATATTTCTCCGGAATTAATTGAAATTAGATAGGGATTTGTTGCGTATAAAAACTCAGGCGGTCAAGATGACCGCCTGGAGGGTATTTCTTACTGTGCGCTAGTTACGTAGTCGATAGCAGCTTGAACAGTAGTGATCTTCTCAGCTTCTTCATCTGGAATCTCAGTATCAAACTCTTCTTCTAGAGCCATTACTAGCTCAACTGTGTCTAGTGAGTCTGCACCTAGGTCATCAACAAATGATGCTTCGTTTTTAACTTCAGCTTCATCCACACCTAGTTGTTCAACGATGATTTTCTTTACGCGTTCTTCAAGATTACTCATTTTTTATTTTCCTAATTACAGATTCGCTGATTTGCGATACTTGCTGTATTTTATTCATTAATAAGAAAGTTGCAAGGCCAACATTGCTGGTCAAACCACGATTTTCGTGATTTTTAGTGCAATTTTGACTCAGAATTGACCTAAGTCACCCTTAAATCAATTCTATGAATTAAACCATGTACATGCCGCCATTTACGTGCAGTGTTTCGCCCGTAATGTATGCCGCTTCCGGAGAAGCCAAAAATACCACCGCTGATGCGATTTCTTTTGGATCACCTAGACGTCCAGCTGGTACCGCTGATAGTGTTGCAGCTCGTTGGTCATCATTCAAGGCTTTTGTCATATCTGTTTCAATAAAACCTGGTGCAACAGTATTTACTGTTACGCCACGTGAAGCAACTTCACGAGCCATAGACTTAGTAAAACCAATTACGCCTGCTTTTGCAGCTGCATAGTTAGTTTGACCAGCGTTACCCATTGTACCAACAACAGAACCAACGTTAATGATACGACCGTTACGCTTCTTCATCATGCCACGAAGAACCGCTTTTGATAAACGGAAAATAGACGTTAAGTTAGTATCCATGATATCTGTCCACTCATCGTCTTTCATACGCATAAGTAGGTTATCACGAGTAATACCCGCATTGTTTACTAAGATATCAATCGCACCAAACTCATCGTTAATGCTTTTTAGTACAGACTCAATCGACTCTACATCAGTTACATTTAAAGCAAGACCTTTACCATTCTCACCTAGGTATTCACTGATTGCTGCAGCGCCACCTTCAGACGTTGCTGTACCAATCACTGTTGCGCCACGAGATACAAGTAGTTCAGCGATTGAACGACCAATACCACGGCTTGCACCAGTAACTAAGGCAATTTTGCCTTCTAGATTCATCATTTTATTTTCCCTTTAATTACTTAGCAGCTTCAAGTGAAGCAGCATCATTTACCGCTGCTGCGCTAAGTGATTTAACGATGCGTTTCGTTAGGCCAGTTAATACTTTGCCTGGACCAACTTCGTATAACGTTTCAACACCTTGTTCAGCCATGTTTTCAACAACTTCAGTCCAACGAACTGGGCCGTATAGTTGACGAACTAGTGCGTCTTTAATTTTTGCAGGATCAGTTTCTGCAATAACATCAACATTATTAATTACAGGTAATGCTGGTGTGTTGAATTCAATACTTTCTAATGCAACTGCCAATTTATCTGCAGCTGGTTTCATTAGTGCACAGTGTGAGGGTACTGATACTGGTAAAGGAAGTGCACGTTTTGCACCCGCTTCTTTACATAATACGCCTGCACGTTCAACTGCATCTTTGTTACCAGCGATAACCACTTGGCCTGGAGAGTTAAAGTTTACAGGAGAAACCACTTCACCTTGCGCCGCGTCTTCACATGCTTTAGCAATTGAGTCGTTATCTAAACCAATAATTGCATACATAGCACCAATACCTGCAGGAACCGCTTCTTGCATTAATTGGCCACGCAATTCTACTAATTTAATCGCTTCTTTAAAGTCAATGACACCCGCACAAACAAGCGCTGAATATTCACCAAGGCTATGACCAGCCAATACTGATGGTTGAGCCAAACCTTGTTCTTGCCATACACGCCATAATGCAACAGATGTTGCTAACAATGCAGGCTGCGTACGGAAAGTTTGATTTAAATCTTCTGCTGGTCCATTTTGAACTAAAGACCATAAGTCATAACCTAACGCGTCAGATGCTTCTGCAAATGTTTGAGTTACCACTTCGTGTTGCTCACCTAATTCAGCAAGCATGCCAACAGCTTGAGAGCCTTGGCCTGGAAAAACGATAGCAAAATTGCTCATGAATATTATTTCCTTTAAATAAGCTTATTTAAGAGGGTCAACCACACGTAGGGTTAACCTCTAAATTTAAAACTTAACCAGAGCCGAGCCCCAAGTAAACCCACCACCAAATGCTTCAAGTAGTAAAGTTTGACCTCGTTGAATTCGGCCATCACGTACCGCTTCATCTAACGCTGTAGGAACAGTCGCAGCTGAAGTGTTACCGTGGCGGTCTAGAGTTACAACAACTTGATCCATCGACATTGATAGTTTCTTTGCTGTCGCTTTAATAATTCGTAAGTTAGCTTGATGAGGAACCAACCAATCAAGTTCAGATTTATCCATCTGATTTTCTTGAAGTGTTTCTTTAACCAAGTTAGACAGTTGAGTTACTGCTACTTTAAATACTTCATTACCAGCCATATATAGCCACTTGTCTGCTTCTTCATTCTTACGAGAAGGAACAGGTAATGAAAGTAATTCACCAAACTTACCATCAGCATGTAAATGTGTTGAGATAATGCCAGGCTCTTCACTTTGTCCTAAGACAACAGCGCCTGCACCATCACCAAATAAAATGATAGTTGAGCGGTCTTCTGGATCACAAGTATGAGAAACAGCATCAGAACCAATAACAAGTACGTTCTTTGCCATGCCTGTTTTAATGTGTTGGTCTGCAACACTTAATGCATAAACAAAACCTGAACATGCTGCTGATAAATCAAATGCAGGACAGCCTTGAATACCTAATAAACCTTGAACTTCACACGCTGCAGATGGAAATGAGTACGTAGGTGTACTTGTTGCCAAAATAATAAGATCAATATCGTTCTTATCAATACCAGCCATTTCAATTGCATTTACAGAAGCAAGGTGAGCCATTGTAGCTACCGATTCATCTTCACCAGCAATGCGACGTTCACTAATACCAGTTCGAGCTAAGATCCACTCATCACTAGTATCGACCATTTTTTCTAAATCCGCATTTGAGCGAATTTGTGCTGGTAAATAGCTACCAGTACCTAAAATTTTGCTATACATGAAGACTAATAATGCCTCTCGAGTAAAACTGCCTCCAAGCGATCACTAATACGGTTAGGTATTTGTCGCTTGACCTCATGAACCGCTTCCTTGATGGCATTGTTAAAGGCAGATACATCTGCGCTTCCATGACTTTTAACAACAATGCCGCGCAATCCTATCAGACTTGCGCCGTTATACTGGTCGGGGTTCAGCCCTTTTAAGCAAGAAATGACATCACCAAAGAGCCATTTCGCTATAAATTGTTTAAATTTTGATGTGATCAGGTGTGATTTTAGTTGATCTAAAAATAAATGCGCTACACCTTCACTTGTTTTCAAGCAAACATTCCCAACAAAGCCATCACACACTACTACATCTGCAATGCCTTGATAAAGCTTATCACCTTCAATATAACCGATAAATTCAATATCTTGGCATTGATTTAACATTTCAGCGCAACGTTTAATCTGATCGTTACCCTTAATCTCTTCTTCACCAATATTTAATAATGCGACTTTAGCTTTACGTTTCAATGTTTGCTCAGCTAATTCTGAACCCATTACCGCGAACTGAAAAAGGGTTTCAGCATCGCACGAAACGTTAGCACCAAGATCTAACATCCAAGTTCTTTGATTATTTTTAGTTGGTAAAGGGCTAATTAGCGCAGGACGTTCGACACCAGGAAGAAGCTTTAATGTAAATCGAGATAATCCCATCAGCGCACCTGTATTGCCGGCACTAATGCACGCATCTGCTTCTTTATTTGCGACCATGTCAATGGCCATTCGCATTGAGCTTCCGCGACTGTGACGTAGGGCTTTTGAAGGTTGTGTGTTATTGCCTATAACGCTCTCGCTATGAACAATAGAAAATCTTAAGTTGGGGATATAATTTAGATGTGTCAGTTGTGTAGAAATCGCGTCACGATCTCCAATAACTGTAATTTTTAGCTCTGGGAATTGTGACAATGCCTGCACGGCGGCAGGCACTGTAACTTGGGGACCGAAATCCCCACCCATCGCATCAATTGCAATGGTTAGCTGCTGCAAAGCGTCAACCTTACTTGTTGATTACCTTGCGGCCACGGTAGTAACCGTCAGCTGTAACGTTGTGACGAAGGTGAGTTTCGCCACTTGTTGCGTCTACAGATACTGCACTTGTAGTTAGTGCATCGTGTGAACGACGCATGCCACGCATTGAACGTGATTTCTTGCTCTTTTGTACGGCCATGGACCCTACTCCTCAATTACTGTTGTTTTAAAGATTTTAAAACATCAAACGGATTCGGTTTCTCTTCCTCTTCAGGAATTTCGCCAAATACCAAATTGTTAGATTTGACCTGACAATCTTCAATGTCATGCATAGCGACTTGCGGCAACGCTAGAATAAACTCGTCAGTTACCAGCTCAACGAGATCGACTTCACCAAACTCATTTAAATCTACAAGCTCATAGTCCTCAGGAACTAAAGCTGCCTTCTCTTCGCTTAAAAAAGGCGTGTAGGTAAATGATACGCTTAGATGATGTTCGAAATTTTCATTACAGCGTTGACATTCCAACAACACATCGACGTCAGCTTTACCAGAGATAACGGCTAGTCGTTGTTCGTCAACTTTAAATGACAAAGTGACTTCAGCATCACTTTTCACATCTACAGTAGATTCAGCTAAACGCTTTAAAATACTAGACTGGATGATTCCATCGTAGTCCATTCTTTTTTGAGCAGTTCGAGCAGCATCAACTGTTCGTGGTAATTTTACCTTTTGCATAGGGCGCGCATCTTATCTTTCTAAAGCCTTCGAGTCAAAGAAAAATGGCACAAATTTATGCTTTTTTTCTTCCCAGTTGCTATTTCAGCAGAGTTATACCAATGTAATTAATTAGATGTTCTATTTATTACACAGGAAAATCACTTAAGAGTAAGGCGAAAAATATTATAAGTAGTTATTCTACAATACTATTTTTTAACGCAGCTATTAAATGATTTAACCAGTAATAACGAGTAGATAATTACTGGAATTGGTATCACTAATAATAAACGAAAAATTTGAGAAGAAGAACCCATTATGCAATCAAAACTCATTCTTGCCTCTACATCCCCATTCCGTAAAGAGATCTTGTCAAAGATCCAACTGGATTTTGATGCAATTTCACCCATTTGTGATGAAACTCCGCTTAAAAATGAATCACCTATTAATTTAGTTACTCGTTTAGCAGAAACAAAAGCAAGTTCATGTGACATTGAAGATCCAAATTATTTGATCATTGGATCCGACCAAGTTTGTGTCATTAACGAAAAAATTGTAGGTAAACCACTTACTCGTGAAAAAGCAGTAAAACAACTTGAAGAAGCAAGTGGTCAAAAAATTACATTTTATACGGGTCTTTCCGTATTTAATACTACAACAAAACAAGCAGAAACCATCTGTGAAGAGTTCAATGTTTATTTCAGAAAACTAAGCCGTCAACAAATTGAAAACTATGTTGACAAAGAAGAACCGTTTTATTGTGCGGGAAGCTTTAAGTGTGAAGGTTTAGGCATTGCATTGTTTGAAAAATTAGAAGGGAAAGACCCAAATACACTGATTGGATTACCGTTAATTTCTCTTATCGACATGCTAGATAAACAAGGCCTTAGTGTTTTGTAATTAATAAAAAAGCGATAAGTAACAATCTACTTATCGCTTCTAGCATTTCAATTAATTATATAAACTTACATCGTTAAATTAATTTTTACTGCGTAAGCCTTTTAGTACACGTTCTAGTTTTGCTTCCATTGGTGCACTAATATCCATTAACTCTTCCGTCGCAGGATGAGTGAACTTGATGTTTGCAGCATGCAAAAATAGACGGTCTAAACCAAACTGACCTGTATATGCATCAAATCGACGATCACCATAACGGTCATCCCAACCAATTGGATGCCCCGTATATTGTGTATGAACACGAATTTGGTGTGTACGGCCTGTAATTGGACTTGCTTGAATTAATGTTGCTTGTTCGAATTTCTCAAGCACTTTAAATCGAGTCTCAGATGGTTTTCCGTTTGGATTAACACGAACAATACTATTCACTTCATTTTTTAGTAATGGAGCATTAACAACCTTACAGCTGTTTTTCCACTGTCCCATCACTAATGCAAAATAATATTTCTGTACCGTTTTATTTCTAAACTGCTCTTGAAGTCGACGCAGAGCCGAACGTTTTTTCGCAACCAATAAGATACCAGACGTATCACGGTCAATTCGGTGTACTAATTCTAAAAAACGAGCATCAGGTCGCAAAGCTCGTAATGCTTCAATCGCACCAAATTTTAAGCCACTACCACCATGCACTGCTGTACCTGATGGTTTATTCAAAATTAAAACATGGTCATCTTCGTAAATAATACAATGTTCAAGCTCTGCTACTTTACCTAATTTTACATTAGGAAGATCTGGTGCAGTTGATTCCGGCACTTTTACTGGAGGGATACGAACTACGTCCCCTTCTTGCAGTTTATATTCAGGCTTAATACGTTTTTTATTTACGCGCACTTCTCCTTTACGCACGATTCGGTAAATCATACTTTTAGGAACATTTTTTAAGCGGGCAAGAAGAAAATTATCGATTCGTTGCCCTGCAAAATCGTCATCAATATCGACGAATTGCACTTTTGGTTTATCATCATTCATTAGGGCATTCTACTGCTATATTCTCATTTGATGAAATTTTTTTAACTCAGATCTAAATAATGAAGATTGCTGCGATTTCATCTGACTGTTATAGTTGCACTCTGAAATTAGCCCAGATGGCTATTTCTTCACCTTGGTGAGCATAAAAGCACCAACACGAACTAAAAATATACTGCTCAAACGCAGTGATGCAGCAATTGGCGTAAGACATCTGTACTGCTTTGAGTTTTTTTGCTTGTTATGCCTAAACCATTTTTGATGTTTTAACGACCGTGAATTATTGCGGATCAGCACTGTTGATTAATGGTGTTGATGTGGATTGTGCCCTAGAGCATCCCTGAGTTCCAGCCGTGAGGCTGCACATGTAATCAGCCTTGGGATCTGGCACCATTTGAAATGGATTAAGATACACAAGCTCGACAATTTGTAATGAGTATTCACTAATGAAAAGAATGTTGATTAACGCAACCCAAAAGGAAGAGTTGCGCGTCGCATTAGTTGATGGCCAACGCCTTTTCGATCTAGATATCGAAAGTCCTGGTCACGAATCTAAAAAAGCTAATATTTATAAAGGCAAAATCACACGTATCGAACCAAGCTTGGAAGCAGCTTTTGTTGATTACGGCGCTGATCGCCATGGTTTCCTTCCCCTTAAGGAAATCGCAAAAGAATATTTCCCTCAAGGCTACACATATCAAGGTCGTCCAAACATTAAGGACGTTTTGAAAGAAGGCCAAGAAGTTATTGTTCAAGTTGAAAAAGAAGAGCGCGGAAACAAAGGCGCAGCTTTAACAACGTTCATCTCTCTTGCTGGTAGTTACCTTGTTCTTATGCCAAACAACCCTCGTGCTGGCGGTATTTCTCGTCGTATCGAAGGTGAAGAGCGCACTCAATTAAAAGCAGCATTAAGCACATTAGAACTACCTCAAGGTATGGGACTAATTGTACGTACTGCAGGTGTTGGCAAATCAGCTGAAGAACTTGAGTGGGATTTAAATGTTCTACTGAACCACTGGGAAGCGGTTAAACATGCTTCTGAATCAAACCAAGCTCCTTTCCTAATTCACCAAGAAAGTAACGTAATTGTTCGCGCAATTCGTGATTACTTACGTCGTGATATTGGTGAAATCTTAATTGATAGCCCGAAAATCTTTGACCGTGCACGTCAACATATTCAACTTATTCGTCCAGATTTCTTATCTCGCGTTAAGCTGTATGAAGGCGAAGTTCCTCTGTTTAGTCACTACCAAATCGAAAGCCAAATTGAATCGGCATTTGAGCGTGAAGTTCGTCTTCCATCTGGTGGTTCTATCGTTATTGACCCAACAGAAGCACTAACATCAATTGATATCAACTCTGCTCGTGCAACGAAAGGTGGTGATATTGAAGAAACGGCACTAAATACAAACCTTGAAGCTGCTGACGAAATTGCACGTCAATTACGTTTACGTGACTTAGGTGGTTTAGTCGTTATCGACTTTATCGACATGACGCCAGTTCGTCACCAACGTGAAGTTGAAAACCGTATGCGTGAAGCCGTTCGTATGGATCGTGCTCGTGTTCAAATCGGTCGTATTTCTCGTTTCGGTCTTCTAGAAATGTCTCGCCAACGCTTAAGTCCATCTTTAGCAGAAGCAAGCCACCATATTTGTCCTCGTTGTACGGGTACTGGTGTGGTTCGTGATAACGAATCTCTAGCACTGTCTGTTCTACGTTTAATTGAAGAAGAATCATTAAAAGACAATACAACACAAGTTCTTGCTGTTGTGCCTGTTTCTATTGCTTCTTATTTATTAAATGAAAAACGTCGTTCAGTTCAACACATTGAAAAATTCCATGATGTTCGCGTAATTATTGTTCCTAACTCTGATATGGAAACGCCTCACTTTGAAGTGATCCGTATCCGTGATGGTGAAGAGCAAGAGATGCTGTCTTACCTTCTTCCTAAGAAGCTAGAAGCACTACGTGAAGCTGAATCAAAAGAAGCTCCAGTTGTAAATATTGCTCCTAAGAAACGTGAAGAACCTGTTCTTCAAGGTTTCAGTGCACCAACTCAGGCTGCACCAGTTGCTAAAGCGCAACCAGAGAAAAAAGCAGAAGCAAAAACTGAAGAAAAACCTGGCATTATCAGCCGTTTCTTCAAAGCAATTGCTAACTTCTTCTCAGCTCCTGATGCATCAGAAAAAACTGAAAAGAAAGTTGAAGAAGAGAAACCTGCTCAACCTCAACGTCGTAATCAAAATCGTAATAATGATCGTCGTCGTAATAACGAAAACGGTCGTAATAACCGCAACAACCGTCGTAACGGCAATGATAACCGTAACGAAAATCGTCGTGGTAAAAAACAAGACGATGCGAATGCAACAACAGGTAAGCAAGTTAAAGCAAATGATAACAAGCCAGCTAAACAACCTAAAGTGCGCAAAGAAATTGCAGAACAAGGTCTTAAATTAGCGGCTGATGCACAACAAGCTCCTGCTCAAAATACTGAGAAACAAACTGAAAAACGTGAAAAAACGGCACAAGTTAAACAACGTCGTCAACGTCGTCAGTTACAGAAGAAAGTACGTACAGGTAAAGCGGTTGAAGCTGAAACAGATGCAGTTGTAGTAACAGCACCAGTAGAAGCACAACAGCCAAATACTGAAGTAAATACAGAGAAAAACACTGAGCGTAAAGAAGGCCAACGTCGTAACCGTCGTTCACCTCGTCACCTTCGTGCAAGCGGTCAACGTCGCCGTCGTCGCGATCGTCGCCCTGTAAACCCTTCTCGTTTATCTTCTGGTGTTGCATCACCTGAAATGGCAATGGGCAAAGCTTATCCTGATTTCGCGCGTATTCTGGAAATGAAGCAAGCGAAACAACGCCAACAAGAGAAATTCGTAGATAACGAAACTCAAGCGGCTCAAGATAAAGCACCAAAAGTTAACGTTCAAATCGGTGGCGTTGCTTTCCCTGAAATGGCTATGGGTAAAGTATTACTTCCTTATGTTGAAGCATCTGTTGCTCCGATTAAAGAAGCGGTACAAGCACCTGTTGTTGAAGAAGTGAAAGAGACAACTCCAGCACCAGTTGAAGTTGCTGTGACTGAAGCTCCAATTGCTACTCCTGTAGTAAACGTCGTAGCAGAAACACCTGTTGAACCAGCGGTAGCAGAAGTAAATGAAGTTGCTGTTGCTGAAGCTGCTGTAAAACCCGTTGTTGAAGTTGAAGAAGTACAACCTATTGTTGAAACTAAGGTTGCTCCAAAAACTCAATACAAGGGACATGCTTCTTCTGGTATGACAAAAGCAACAGGTCCAACAGAGATTAAAGAAATCACTGTGACTGCTGCTGAGTTCAGAGCAGAACGCTTTACTCCAAAACAAGCGGGTAGCCAAACAGCCACTTCTCAAGCAAGTGCTGCGATGGCAAAAACTGCCGGTTTATAATTTTTTAGGCAAACGCCTTTAAAACAAATAACCAATAAAATTAAGCAAGTTACGTTTCGACGTAACTTGCTTTTTTTATATCTAATTCCGAATAAACATTGAAGTTCATCACGCTTTTCTGTACGATTCGCCGCACACTATGCTTGAAAAACAACCAAAGAAGATATCTAAAAAACATGTTTGAATTTCCAAAATTTTCTAATCATTCTGTAAAGAATGATGTCTTATCAGGTCTAACCGTTGCGCTAGCCTTGGTACCTGAAGCTGTAGCTTTCGCCTTTGTTGCAGGTGTTGACCCAATGGTAGGCTTATATGCTGCCTTCATCGTAGGTTTAATTACTTCTCTTATTGGTGGCCGTCCAGGTATGATCTCTGGTGCAACGGGTGCTATGGCTGTAGTAATGGTTAGCTTAGTTTCTGTTCACGGCGTTCAATACCTTTTTGCTGCCATTATGCTCGCCGGTATTCTTCAAATTTCAGCTGGTTTATTTAAGCTTGGTAAATTCATTCGTATCGTGCCACACCCTGTAATGATCGGATTTGTAAACGGCCTTGCTATTGTTATCTTCCTTGCTCAACTTGGTCAATTTAAAGCGCCCGATGCATTAGGTAATCTGGATTGGCTTCAAGGCGATCAAATGATGTTAATGCTTGGCCTTGTTGCTGTAACTATGGCTATCATTCATTTCTTACCAAAGTTAACAACTGCAGTTCCATCGTCATTGGTTGCTATTATTGTTGTTACAGGCTTAGTGCAAGGTTTAGATTTAGACACTCGTACTGTAGTAGATTTTCTACGTACAATGAGTGGTAATGATTCAGCAACACTAGCAGGTTCTTTACCAACATTTGCATTACCGGTTGTTCCTCTGTCATTAGAAACACTTTACATCATCTTCCCATATGCGCTTATCTTAGCGGCAATTGGTCTTATCGAATCCCTTCTAACATTAACGGTAATTGATGAGATGACAGGTACTCGTGGTCAATCAAATCGTGAGTGTGTTGGTCAAGGTGTTGCAAACGTAACATGTTCTGTATTTGGCGCTATGGGCGGCTGTGCAATGATTGGTCAATCAATGATTAACGTAAACTCTGGTGGTCGTGGTCGTTTATCTGGCATCGTAGCTGCTGTAATGCTGTTAGTCTTCATCCTATTTGCTTCTTCACTAATTGAGATGATCCCTCTAGCTGCTCTTGTTGGTGTTATGTTCATGGTAGTTATTGGTACATTTGAATGGGCAACATTCAAACTGGCACGTCGTGTACCAAAACAAGACTTCTTCGTGATTGTACTAGTAACGGTAGTAACTGTGTTTACTGACCTTGCGGTAGCTGTGGCAGTAGGTGTGATTGCATCAGCACTTATGTTTGCATGGCAACACGCTAAACATATCTTCTCTACAAACTCTGTAAACGAAGAAGGTTCTAAGGTTTATGAAATTAATGGTCCAATTTTCTTTGGCTCAGCAGCAAACTTCTTAGAGTTATTCGACGTTGAAAATGATCCTCAAGACATCATTATTGACTTCGCAGCATCACGTGTTGTTGACCATTCAGCTATTGAAGCCGTTGATACTATCGCTGAGCGTTACTCTAAAGCAGGTAAAAAAGTACATCTTCGTCACTTAAGCCAAGATTGCCATGCACTTCTAAACAAGGCAGGCAGCTTAATTGAGATCAATGTACAAGAAGACCCTATCTATAAAGTTGTGAGCCAGTAATTAGGCACATAACTCAAATTCATTGATAGACTTTAAAAATCCCGATATGGTTCTCCTATCGGGATTTTTTATATTCACCTTTCTTTTAATGGAATAAAACATGACTGAACAAGATAAAAAAGACGAACGTTATAAACAACGACAAGAAAAAATTAAAAACAACGTTGATAAACGTGTGGCTGAGGCTCAAGAAGAAAAAGGTCTACTCTTAATCATTACAGGAAATGGTAAAGGCAAAACCACAGCAGGTTTTGGTACTGTCGCTAGAGCGGTTGGTCATGGACTTAGTTGCGTAGTCGCGCAATTTATCAAAGGCACTTGGGATTGCGGTGAACGAAACTTATTAGAAATGCATAACGTGCCATTCTATGTAATGAAAACTGGCTTTACTTGGAATACTCAAGATAAAGAATCGGATACAAAAGCAGCTCAAGCCGTATGGACAGAATGTAAAAAAGCGCTCGAAGATGATTCTATCGATTTAGTTTTACTTGATGAAATGACGTATATGGTCACCTATGGCTATATTGATTTGGAAGAATTAAAGATAGCGCTATCTAATCGCCCTAAAATGCAATCTGTCGTAATTACAGGGCGAGCAGCCCATCGTGAGTTAATTGAAATGGCAGATACCGTTTCTGAAGTGCGAAGTGTTAAACATGCATTCGATTCTGGTATTAAAGCATTAAAAGGCATTGATTGGTAATAGCTCAAACAAAAATGGCCTACAATCTTAATGATGCAGGCCATTTCTTTATATGATGCTATAACTCAAACTTAATTAAAAAGTCCTTTAAGTAATTTATTTGCTGCATCTTTTACTTTTTCATCTTTAATCTTATCGCCATATTTTTCTTCTAGCTTCTCAATACCACGATCAATTTCTTTTTGTGCTTTTTGTTTCATCACATCATCGAATTCAAGTTTATATTTAGGGTTTGTCCAAGATCCCGTTACTCGAATTGGAATCGTCACATCTTTTAGATCGTCAATATCCTTACCGCCCTGCCCCTTCAATGTACCCACAATAGATGTTTTAATCAGCATGTTTGCTGTTTCATTCACATAATGTGCAGAACCTTCGCCATGAATACGAAGCAAAGGAGAGACCATCTTAATATTTTTAGTTGTTGCATTACCGTTTGCTAGATAAAAGTCAGCAGTAAGGGCACTGAAGTCTGTTTTTTCAGCTTCTTCGCTTCCTTTAACCTTTTCACCTTTAATTTTTGCATAAGTAGTGCGGATTAATAACGGAATGTTAATACCATTTACAGCACCATCAGCAAAGTTAATCGAAGCTTTCCCTTTAAGGTTTTGCTTAAGTGCTGTTGGTTTTAAACTTTTTCCTGATGCATTAATTGCTATATTACCAGTACCTTCTACAAGACTTTCACCCATAACATCCGTTAATAAAGGCGCAACTTTTACTCCTTTAATCGTCTGTTTAACGCTATAAGTCGGTACTGATTTTCGAGCATCAAGTGTTGCTGTCATATCAATTCCACCACTGTATAAATCAGAATGAAATTTCGTTAATTTCAGTACACCACGATTAACAGAGAACACAGACGTCACATTCTGCATTTTTGCGTTATTCGCTTTAAATTTATCAATAATGATTGAACCCGCAACATCTAACGTTTTCAATGCACTTAAGTCAGGTTCCACTTCTTTTACTGGTGTAGATGATGCTTTTGTTGATGTATTTGAATCTACTGTTTTAGATGACTCATCTTTTGGTAACGTTGCGAGTAAAGCATCAACATCAATGCTTGGGCTGCGTAGATCAAAGCGAACTTTAGGAATATCATTTAATTGAACGCTCAACTTACCAGTAAAATCGGTATCGACCGCTGATAAAGCAAGCTTATCTATATTCAAGAACGATTTGTTTAGATCAAAGGAACTATTAAATCCAATAACAGCAGTCACATCTTCATTTGGAATGCCTTTTCCCTTCACATTGTTAGTACTTGTGAATTCTTCGATTTTAATTAGGTCTAACGCTTTTGGTACATAAAGAGCAAATGTTGAATTCGAATTAACCTCTAAATTATTTGCTTTACCTTTTGCTTTTAAAGCTAAATTAGCCCATTTATCAAAAGAAAATTGATCAATAGTAAAGGTAATATCATTAAATTTATTTACGGCATCAGCATACGAAGCATTAAATTCAACATTCTTAAATGAAGCATCATCTAGCGTTTCAGCTATATTAAGCTCTGTTTTACCTTTTAGTGCGACTTTTTGCTTACCTAAATCACCTTTTAAGTCAAAGTTTAACTCAGCCCACTGTCCCGGAATGAACTGTGAAAGAGATAAATTCATATCACTAAAGTGAATTTTTGAACCTGCTTTATCATCTTGGATAAGCACTTCAGCATTAGTTAAAGCAATACCTTGTAACGAGACTTTCCAGCCATTGAATTCTGTACTTGTTGCTGACGATGCTTCTGAGTTAACGTCAGATTCTTCTGCTGGAGCCGTTGGATTATTATTTTCTACTGTTGATGTTTCTTTTTTAGCAACAAGACCATCTAAATTAGTCACGCCATTCTTTAATGTATGTAACGTAAATGAAGCCCCATCCAAAGTAATAAGACCGATACTAACTTCATGTTGAAATAAAGGACGAACATTAAGATCAAGTATCGCATTATCGAATGAGACTAAGTTTGGGTCCACAAATCCTTCAGGGTTACTTAATGCCATCTTACCAATAGAGAAACCTACTGACGGAAAAAAACGCCATTCAATATCACCATCAATCGTTAATTGACGACCTGTTTGCGCTTCAACTTGTTCTGTTATCAACGGTTTAAATTCATTAGGGTTAACAAGTAACACTAATACCAATACGGCACCGATTACAGCAATAAACGGTATACTAATTAATAGGGCTATTTTCTTCACGGCCAAAATCCATCTAATTGTTCTTAAATAGTAACGATAGTGTTAAGTATGCCATCAGTTAAGCATAATAAACATGAGCTTATCGATAGTTATACATTGGAGTATAGCGAAATTATAAGGTATGAGACAAAAAAAAGGCCGACATAATTGCCGGCCCTTTTAAAGATAAATGTCTTACGCTTTTAATAAGCGTGAGATATGTGCTTTTAATACATCAATCGCAATGCGGTTTTTACCACCACGTGGGACAATGATGTCAGCGTGTTGCTTTGATGGATCAATGAATTGCATGAACATTGGACGTACTGTTTTTTGGTACTGTTCAAAAACAGATTCCATTGTACGACCACGCTCTTCTACATCACGTCGAGCACGACGAAGTAAACAGATGTCTAAAGGAGTATCCATAAATACACTTGCATGCATTAAATTACGTAAACGAGGATCTGTTAGTAATAAAATACCTTCAAGAATGATTACTTTCTTTGGAGTCATTACATCAACTTCAGAAGTACGCGTATGCTCTGTATAACTGTAAGTTGGAATATTAACCGCTTCACCACGCATCAATTGCTCTAAATGCTCACAAAGTAATTCGTGATCTAATGCATTTGGGTGATCGTAATTTGTTTTGACTCTTTCTTCCATGGTCAGGTGGCTTTGGTCCTTGTAGTAACTATCTTCAGTTATTACACCAATCTGATGATCGCCAACTTTTGCTCGTAGTTCATTATAAATTGTTGAAGCAATCAAGCTTTTACCTGAAGCTGATGCGCCTGCAATACCTACGATAATACAGTGATGATTACTGTTCTCTGACATAAAAGATACCTAAAAGTGTGCGATATACGGATATTTAATAAAACCGCCTGATTATAGGGATTACTAATGATACTTTCCAGCTCAAATTTCACTTAAGTGTGATCCTACAATGACTTGAACATTATTTGGTCAGGAATCACCTCTCCTTGCCAGTATAGTCGACTTGATACTTGTTCTGCCAAGTTAATATACAATTTACTGTGGGGACTTGTTGGATTTATAGCCACGCTAGGCGTCCCAGAATCCGTTTCACTTCGGATATCGATATGCAGTGGTAATTGAGCTAATAATGGGATCGAGTAACGTTGAGCCATAGTTAATGCGCCACCTGTTCCAAAAATTGCTTCTTGATGTCCACAATTAGAGCAAATATGAATACTCATGTTTTCTACCACACCAATAACAGGCACATCCACTTTCGTAAACATATTCACGCCTTTAATCGCATCAGTTAATGCTAGATCCTGTGGTGTAGTGACGATTACAGCTCCTGTCGTCGGCACCTGTTGAGACAGTGTAAGTTGAATATCACCAGTACCGGGTGGCATATCAATAATAAGATAATCCAAATCTGGCCACCATGTTTCATTAAGAAGTTGAGATAAAGCTTTAGATGCCATAGGACCGCGCCACACTGCCGCTTCGCCTTTCTCGACTAAATAACCTATCGAGTTACTGTATAATCCATGAGCCTCAATTGGCATCATTCTATTATTATCAACAATCGCAGGTTTCTTATCTTCAACCCCCAACATCAAAGGTACAGAAGGGCCGTATATATCTGCATCCAAAATACCAACACGAGCACCTAAATGGTGTAGAGCTAATGCTAAATTCACAGCCGTCGTTGATTTACCGACCCCTCCTTTGCCTGAACTCACCGCAATGATATTTTTTACGCCTTTAACTGCTTGTTGATTTGTTTTTAAAGACGACGTTTTAGATGAGACGAATATAGAAAGGTCGGGCAGCGCCAACTCAAGTTTTTGTCCTTCTAACCAGTGGTTAAAATCAGTTTGTAGGCTCTTTGATACAAAAGGAAAAACAACATTAATATTTCCTGTTGCTTCAATCGATACCACATTTGAAATATCAGCCCAACCTTCACAAAGTTGCGAATGCGTAAACGTATTTAACCAATTTTTAATCTCTACCATCGTTTGAAATGCCATCTTCAATGCTCCACGGTTATTTTTACTCATCCTATCACTAATTGGACCCTTGATCCTCTATGCTTTCTAACTTGGTTCAGGTACTATTTATCTCTTAAATTTTCACCCATCACATTAAGCGAAAGAGAAGATATGGCTACAGATCCGAGAAAAATTCTGGTTACATGTGCCCTACCGTATGCAAACGGTTCAATCCACTTAGGCCACATGCTTGAGCATATCCAAGCGGATATCTGGGTTCGTTACCAACGTTTACGCGGCAACGACGTTAACTTTATTTGTGCAGATGATGCTCACGGCACACCAATCATGCTTAAAGCTCAACAGATGGGTATTTCTCCAGAAGAAATGATCGCAGCCGTTAGCGAAGAGCACCAAAAAGATTTCGCAGGCTTTGATATCAGCTTTGATAACTATCACAGCACGCACAGTGATGAAAACCGTGAATTAGCTTCTCACATCTACCTTGAGCTAAAGAAAAACGGCTTTATTACAAGTCGTACAATTTCTCAACTGTTCGATCCTGAAAAAGAAATGTTCTTACCAGATCGCTTTGTAAAAGGTACATGCCCTAAATGTAAAGCAGAAGAGCAATACGGCGACAACTGTGACAACTGCGGCGAAACATACAGCCCAACAGATTTAATTAATCCAAAATCAGCCGTTTCTGGTGCGACTCCAGTAATGAAAGATTCTGAGCATTTCTTCTTTGATCTTCCTCAATTTGAAAGCATGCTTAAAGAATGGACTCGTTCAGGTTCTCTTCAAACTGAAACTGCAAACAAAATGCAAGAGTGGTTTGAATCAGGCTTACAGCAATGGGATATCTCTCGTGATGCACCATACTTTGGTTTTGAAATCCCTGGCGAAACAAATAAATTCTTCTACGTTTGGCTAGATGCTCCAATTGGTTATATGGGTTCATTCAAAAACCTATGTAATAAGCGTGACGATTTAAACTTTGATGAATACTGGAAGAAAAACAGCACAACTGAGCTTTATCACTTCATTGGTAAAGACATTGTTTACTTCCACAGTCTATTCTGGCCTGCAATGCTTGATGGCGCAGGTTTCCGTAAACCAAATAACGTATTCGTTCACGGTTACGTAACGGTTAACGGTGCGAAAATGTCTAAATCTAAAGGCACTTTCATTAAAGCTGGTACTTACTTAAATCACTTAGACCCTGAGTGCCTACGTTACTACTATGCAGCGAAACTAAACAGCCGTATTGATGATCTTGATTTAAACCTTGAAGATTTCACTCAACGTGTGAATTCTGACGTAGTAAACAAGATTGTTAACCTAGCTTCTCGTAACGCTGGTTTCATTACTAAACGCTTTGATGGCAAACTTGCAGATAACTTTGCAGAGCCTGAGCTTTACAATGAATTTATTGCAGCAGCTGATCGTATTGCTGAGCTATATGAAACTCGTGAATTTGGTCGTGCTATCCGTGAAATTACAGCACTAGCTGATAAAGCAAACCAATACATTGATGAGAAAGCACCTTGGGTTCTTGCAAAAGAAGAAGGTAAAGAGCAAGAGTTACAAGAAGTATCTTCTGTAGGCATTAACTTGTTCCGTGTACTTATGGCTTACTTAAAACCTGTAATGCCAGAACTTGCAGCTCGTACTGAAGCGTTCTTAAATGAAACACTAACGTGGGAAGGCGTTGCACAACCACTAGTTGCTCATGAGATCACTAAGTTTAAAGCATTATTTGCGCGTATTGATCCTAAGAAAGTTGAAGCTATGATTGAAGAGTCTAAAGAAGACGCTGCAATCGAAATGGCAGCAAAAGAAAAGGCAGAAGCGGAAAAAGAAAAAGCAAGTCAAACTGAGCTAGATAAAGATCCAATCGCAGATGAGATTGAGTTCGATGCATTCGAAGCGGTTGATATGCGTATTGCACGTATTATCTCTTGTGAGGAAGTACCAAAGGCAAACAAACTGCTTAAATTCCAACTAGACATCGGTGGCGAAACTCGCCAAGTATTCTCTGGTATTAAATCAGCATACAAACCTGAAGAGCTAGAAGGCAAGCTAACTGTTATGGTTGCCAACCTAAAACCTCGTAAAATGAAGTTTGGTATGTCTGAAGGCATGATCTTAGCAGCAGGCCCTGGTGGTAAAGATCTTTGGATTTTAGAACCACACGAAGGTGCTCAACCTGGTATGCGTGTAATGTAATTCTTCTTTTTAGAAGATAATACCAATCGAAGTAAATCACTTACTTACTGTGATTGGTATAACTTACAAACAAAAATAGAGACCAAATGGTCTCTATTTTTTTATGTATTAATGATATTACCAGTTATAAAACTGAAGCGAGAGAAAGATTAATCTCATTAAGGACCTGTGATGGATTTTCCGCTTGTGTAATCGGACGACCTATAACTAGGTAATCAGAACCTGCTGTAATCGCATCTACTGGCGTCATAATACGCTTTTGGTCACCAACATCAGCACCTGCAGGACGAATTCCTGGTGTTACTAACTGGAACTCTTTACCTAAATCAGCTTTTAGCATTGATGCCTCTTGAGCTGAACATACGACACCATCTAAACCGCTGTTTTTCGTTAATGCAGCTAAACGTTTTACTTGTTCTTGTGGTGCAATGTCTAGACCAATACCAGCTAAATCTTGCTGCTCCATGCTCGTTAACACCGTCACACCAATTAATAATGGACGGTCACTACCATAAGGTTCTAATATTTCACGCGAGGCACTCATCATACGCTCACCACCACTCGCATGAACATTAACCATCCATACACCCATTTCTGCTGCCGCTCTTACCGCTTTTGAACAGGTATTTGGAATATCATGAAACTTTAAATCTAAAAAAACAGAAAAACCACGTTTATGAAGTTCTTTAACAAACTCAGGGCCAAATAAAGTAAACATCTCTTTGCCTACTTTTAAACGACATGAACTTGGATCAATTTTATCAACAAACGTTAACGCATCTGCTTGATTATCATAATCCAATGCCACGATCACCTTTTGGTCTTTCATTTTCTCTCCTTTAAAAATTTATACCAATCCCATCAATTCATCATGAGGATTAGCCGTACTCACGGTCTTTTCTTACATTCAAAAAAAGAGGCACTCAGAGCGCCTCTTCAATTATTCACCATCTAAGCCTCTAATAGGCTTAATCACTCCCCATCCTTTACAAGATGGACATTGCCAAAACAATCGATGAGCAGAGAAACCACACTTACTGCAGCGGTAATTAGGTTTCATTTTCAATTGCTCGCCTACTAGAGTTTGCAAACTAGTTAAACTTGCTTTTGCTCTACCATCTTCAGCTTCATCGGTATGGTAGCCCATGAGACGATAAAAGCCTTTCATCGTAGGGTTCTTAAGAAGCTGTTTGGTCATATAGCCTTGAGCTAAAGCAACACCTTCATGCTTGGCAATCAAATTTGAAAGCATCAATTCAGCACTAGCACCTGCACCTTTTGAAATGGCTTCTTTTAAAAATTGAAGTAATGCGCCTTCTCTATCTAGTTTTTCATAGCATTCAGCAAGTAATGGTAATGCTTCACTTACAAAATCAATGTCTTGATCCAGTACTGATTCAAGATGAACAAGAGCACCTTTATAATTCTCTTCTTCCATAAGAAGTTTTGCCATCATAATAGAGGCTCGTACACATTGATTATCAGAAGATAAGGCTTTTTTTAGATTCTGTTTTGCTTTATTCGAATTCTCATCAGCGAGCTCTTGCATCGCAAGCTCACAGTAATAATGAGCAATATCAAGCTTGAGTTTTTTACGGCCCATGCGAACCAAACTATTCGCAAATTGAATTGCTTGTTCCCATTCTCTAGTCTGTTGATGAATAGCAACTAATTGCAATAAAGCCGCCTCTCTGTGATCAGGCTCTTCAAGCAACTGCTCAAATATTTTTTCAGCACGATCAAGAATACCTGAAACCATATAATCTTTTGCTAACTGCTGTAAGGCTATATTTCGTTGGTCTATCGTAAGATTCGGACGTGCAATAAGATTTTGATGAATTTTGATGGCGCGATCGACTTCACCTCTTCGTCTAAAAAGGTTACCCAATGCAAGGTGGGTGTCTATGGTATCGCTATCGACTTGAAGTAATTCAATGAAATGATCGACTGCTTTGTCCGACTGATCAGACAGCAATAGATTCAAACCCGCCACGTATTGACGTGACAGGTGATTCGTTTCTTTTTGGCGTTGTTGTCTCGCACTCCTATTACCCATATACCAACCATAACCGGCCGCAATAGGTAATAATAGGAATAGCAGTTCTAACATTCAGTCACTACCCTTTCGTTGACTCAATTCGCAACTTATCAAGCTCAGCTGTTTTTTTATCCAAGCGTTTGCGAAGGCGGCGTTGAGTCATGCTCGCTTTTAGATACATGCTTCCACAAATTAACCAGCCTAAACCAAAGCCAGTTGCAAAGAAAATACCCAATAATGTGGACAGTTGAAAATCACCTTGAGCTAACAGGTAATTAAAATTAACAATAGCTTGATTCTGTGCACCAATAGCCAGTGAGATCAAAAATAAAACAAGTAATAAAATGGCAACGATAATTTTCACTGGTATTCCCTCCAGTTAATTGAGTATCTAAAAGTTTTTATTTTACAGCTCTAAAGATACACCTAAATGCATTGAAAATGAACATAAAAAAACGGCATACTCAAAAGTATGCCGTTTTTGTATGCCAATTAGCATTAGCTGTAATTCACACGTTCACGCAGTTCTTTACCTGGTTTAAAGTGTGGAACGAACTTACCGTCCAGCTCTACCTTATCACCAGTTTTAGGGTTACGGCCTAAACGTGGCTCTCGATAGTGTAGAGAAAAACTACCAAAACCACGAATCTCTATACGATCACCGCCTTCTAGCGTTGTTGCCATCTGCTCAAGGATTTCCTTGACTGTATCTTCCACCTGCTTAGCAGAAAGTTGAGGCTTTTTACTACACAGTTGTTCAATCAGTTCAGATTTTGTCATAAATGACCTCTCTTACGTTATCGAAAGAAAAGGGAGCAATGTTGCTCCCTTCTAATTTACTTATTCGCCTTTAGCTGCTTTGAAAGCGTCAGCCATTGCGTTACCGAAACCACCGTCTTCAGACTTAGTGTTCAGTGAAGCCATTGCTTCTTGCTCGTCAGCTTCATCTTTAGCTTTGATAGATAGGTTAACTACGCGGTTCTTACGGTCTACACCAGTGAACTTCGCTTCAACGCTATCGCCAACGCTTAGGATTAGAGATGCATCTTCAACACGGTCACGAGATAGCTCAGAAGTACGGATGTAACCTTCTACGCTGTCTGCAAGAGTGATTGTAGCGCCTTTAGCGTCAACAGCTGAAACAGTACCGTTTACTAGAGTACCTTTCTTGTTGTCTGCTAGGTAGTTGTTAAATGGGTCTTCTTCCATTTGTTTAACACCTAGAGAAATACGCTCACGCTCTGCATCTACTGCTAGAACAACAGCAGAGATTTCGTCGCCTTTCTTGTACTCACGTACCGCGTCTTCACCTGTAGCATTCCAAGAAATGTCAGATAGGTGAACTAGACCGTCGATGCCGCCGTCAAGACCGATGAAGATACCAAAGTCAGTGATAGATTTGATCTTACCAGTAACTTTGTCGCCTTTAGCTTGCGCTTCAGCGAATGTCTGCCATGGGTTAGCTTTACATTGTTTTAGACCTAGAGAGATACGACGACGTTCTTCGTCAATCTCAAGAACCATAACCTCAACTTCGTCGCCTACGTTAACAACTTTAGAAGGGTGGATGTTCTTGTTAGTCCAATCCATTTCAGAAACGTGTACTAGACCTTCAACGCCTTCTTCGATTTCAACGAAGCAGCCGTAGTCAGTTAGGTTAGTAACACGACCAGAAAGCTTGTGACCTTCTGGGTAACGCTTAGCGATAGCTACCCATGGATCTTCGCCTAGTTGCTTAAGACCTAGAGAAACGCGAGTACGCTCACGATCGAACTTAAGAACTTTAACGTTGATCTCGTCACCAACATTTACGATCTCAGATGGGTGTTTAACACGTTTCCAAGCCATATCTGTGATGTGTAGTAGACCGTCTACGCCACCTAGGTCAACGAATGCACCGTAGTCAGTAAGGTTCTTAACGATACCTTTAACTTCCATGCCTTCTTGTAGAGAAGCAAGTAGCTCATCACGTTCAACACTGTTTTCAGACTCGATAACAGCACGACGTGAAACAACAACGTTGTTACGTTTTTGGTCAAGCTTGATTACTTTGAACTCTAGCTCTTTGCCTTCAAGGTGAAGAGTGTCACGTACTGGACGTACATCAACAAGAGAACCAGGTAGGAATGCACGGATACCGTTAAGTTCAACTGTGAAGCCGCCTTTAACTTTACCGTTGATAACACCCATAACTGTTTCAGCATCTTCGTATGCTTTTTCAAGTTGGATCCACGCTTCGTGACGCTTCGCTTTCTCACGAGAAAGTTGAGTTTCACCGAAACCGTCTTCAACAGCGTCAAGAGCAACGTCTACTTCAGAACCAACTTCAACTTCAAGTTCGCCAGCAGCGTTCTTGAATTGTTCAGCTGGGATAGCTGCTTCAGACTTAAGGCCAGCGTCAACAAGAACGAAACCGTTCTCGATAGCTACTACAGTACCTTTAACGATGCTGCCTTGTTGGAATTCAGTTTCATTTAGAAACTCTTCAAAGAGTTGAGCAAAAGATTCAGTCATTATTTGATCTTCAAATTTAAACGTCCATGGGTATCCTACCGCATGGGGTTGATAGTAAGGTTAGTTATCATCCTTGCAACTAACTAAGTTTAATATTATAGCTTAGATTCAATAAAAGTAATGGCTTGCGCGACAACTTCTTCAATATTCATTGACGTTGAATCTAGAACTAAAGCGTCTTCCGCAGGACGTAATGGTGCGACAGCGCGATTGCGGTCTCGATCATCACGTTCTTGAATTTCGCTTAAAAGACGGTCAAATTTAACATCTAACCCCTTCTGTTGCAACTGCTTCATTCGGCGATTCGCACGTTCTTCAGCACTTGCATCTAAAAATATCTTAACTTCAGCGTTAGGGAACACAACCGTTCCCATATCTCGACCATCAGCAATCAAGCCAGGTTGAGCAGAAAATGCACGCTGACGACGTAATAATGCTTCGCGAACTTGAGGTAACGCAGCAACTTTAGATGCAGCCATACCGGTTTCTTCTTTACGAAGTTCTGCAGATACGTCTTCACCTTCAAGAATTACTTTAACCAATTCACCTTCAGCTTTGAATTGCACATCCAAATTAGCCGCTAAAGGAACTAGTGCATCTTCTGAATTAAGATCAACACCATGGTGAATAGCAGCCAATGCTAGCACTCGGTAAATAGCGCCAGAGTCTAATAAATTATAACCTAGCTTTTCTGCAAGTAACATGCACAGCGTGCCTTTACCTGCTCCACTTGGACCATCAACAGTAACGACTGGTGAATGAGTAGTCATGGAGTTCTCCAATTAATTATTGTGATTGGTTTCTACGGGCAGCATTATACCCAAGTAAGATTATTTATATACTCTTGATTATGAAAAACTAAAAAAGCTCTGAATTTTGATACAGAGCTTTCATTGAATAGTAAGGTAATAATTTAAAATACAATCAATTAGCAGCTTAATTCTTTTAATTTATCAAAATAATCAGGGAATGTTTTCGATGTACAACCTGGATCATTAATCGTTACAGGAGTTTCACTTAATGCGACTAAAGAAAAACACATCGCCATACGGTGGTCATCATAAGTATCGATCGATGCATGCTGTAATGAAGCCGGTGGAGTGATAGTGATGTAATCTTCACCTTCCTCCACTACTGCACCCACTTTTCTTAACTCGGTTGCCATCGCAGCCAAACGATCAGTTTCTTTTACACGCCAATTGTATACGTTACGAATCGAGGTCGTTCCTTTTGCAAATAACGCAGCGGTTGCAATTGTCATTGCTGCATCAGGAATATGGTTGAAATCCATATCAATGGCATTAAGCTCACCTTTTCGAGCGATAACATAATCATCGCCCCATTCAATTTCAGTCCCCATTGCAGCTAATGCATCTGCAAATTGAACATCACCTTGAATACTCTTTTTACCAATACCTGTTACTTTTACTTCACCGCCCTTAATTGCAGCAGCAGCAAGAAAATATGATGCTGATGAAGCATCACCTTCCACAAGAAAGTCACCAGGAGCTACATAAGTTTGATTTGCAGGAACTACAAACGTTTGATAGTTCTGGTTCTCAATTTTCACACCAAATGTTGCCATTATATCTAATGTGATATCAATGTAAGGTTTTGATACTAAATCACCAACAATCTTAATCGTTGTTTCTTGTGTAGATAATGGTGCAGCCATTAAAAACGCAGTAAGAAATTGGCTAGAGATCGAACCATCAATTTCCACGGTTCCACCATGTAGGCCGGTACCTTTAATTTTTAACGGTGGATAATTTTCATTTTCTAAATATTCTACATCTGCTCCAGCAGCTTTAAGAGCTGTTACAAGGTGACCGATTGGTCGCTCTTTCATGCGAGGTTCACCCGTTAGAACAAACTCACCTTGGCCTAAACATAGTGCCGCAGCCAATGGTCGCATCGCCGTGCCAGCATTGCCTAAGAAAAGCTCTAATGCTTCATTAGGTTCAAACGCTCGTCCTAATCCTGTTACTTCGCATTCTGTTTTATCTGCTGATAATTTATATTCAACGCCCAATGCTTTAAGCGCATTCAACATATGACGAATATCATCACTATCTAATAGATTCGTTAATTTTGTAGTTCCTGAAGCTAACGCAGCTAGAAGTAACGCTCGGTTTGATACACTTTTTGAACCAGGTAGATTGATTTGTCCATCAATTTTAGAGATAGGTTGAAGAGTTAAGCTTTCCATGTTTGTGTAAAAATTCCTGTACAAATAAATAATAATGTCATGATTAATTTTTCATGACTGCTTCAGCTTTAATTGTTATTTTTTGTTATTCTTCATACTTTCAGAGTAACGAAAACCAACGCGATGTACCAGAGGCAATATCGTCTCTTTGACCTAAAAATAATGAATAGTGATTTCTTTTATCTATGACTATCTATTTACCTGAGCTTATTCCATCTCATTCAACCGTTTTTCCTAATATAGAAAACGCATTAAATAACCCTGATGGTTTACTCATAATGGGTGGAGACTTATCCTCTGCGCAGCTGATCAGTGCATACCAGCATGGTATTTTTCCATGGTACAGTGATGGTGATCCTATCCTATGGTGGAGTCCAAGCGTTCGAGGCGTATTTTTTCCTGAGCAATTTTCTCCATCTAAAAGCTTAAAAAAGTTCTTCAGAAAATCGAACTACAACGTAACTCTTAACAAAGCCACTTACCAAGTTATTGACCTTTGTGCATCAACCAGACCAAAAGAAGAAACATGGATAATGCCGGAAATGATCAAGGCTTATAAAACATTGGTTGATCTTGGTTATTGCCATTCTGTTGAAGTATGGAATGACAATGAGTTAATTGGTGGGTTATATGGATTACAAATAGGCCAAGTTTTTTGTGGTGAGTCTATGTTTTCATTGCAAACTAATGCATCAAAAATTGCGTTATGGAAATTTTGTGAGCACTTTGTATCATCTAATGGAAAGCTTATCGACTGCCAAATGATGAACCCTCATTTAGAAAGTCTTGGGGCTCAAGAAATGAAACGAAGTGACTTCAAAACATTACTTGAAGAACTGCATGTAAAACCAACATCATCTGACTGCTATTTAGCTCAAACTTTAGGGGGTAGTTCATTTTCATGAGTCAATATTCACTTCAAGTTGGTTTAACACCCGAGGGGCCTTGCAGCTACCTACCAGAACAAAAAGAACGATTAGCCGTTGTAATGGAACAAGAATTACACACAACGTTAGGTTATCAAGCCCTAATTCGTCTTGGTTTTCGTCGAAGTGGTGAAACCATCTATAAACCAATGTGTGAGCATTGTGATGCTTGTAAGCCACTAAGAATTAATGCAAATCAATTTAAACCAAGCAAAAGTCAAAAAAGATTACTAAATAAACTCTCTTCTTTTCGATGGGAGCTAAAATCAGAAATGGATGAAAATTGGTTCGAGTTGTATGAGCGTTATATTAATGCTCGTCATCAAACAGGTAGCATGTACCCTGCAAATCAAAAACAATTTTTCGAGTTTTCACATACAAACTGGCTAACGAATCAGTTCTTGCATATTTATGAAAACGAAACTCTAGTAGCCATTGCTGTTAGTGATATTCTAACTGACTCTATCAGCGCTATGTATACCTTTTTTGAGCCAGAACACCCTCTATCTCTAGGGACGATCTCCGTTCTCATTCAGCTAAAATTATGCAAAGAGTTATCTAAAGAGTGGCTTTACCCTGGTTATCAAATAGACGATTGCCCAGCAATGAAGTATAAAGATCAATATAAACCGAACCAAAAGCTAGTAAATATGGTCTGGCAGGGTTAAAATGCAGCCCAAACTTTACATACATCATTTTTAAGGGCATTATTAGCCGCTTAAAAATCAGCCAAAGCTATCTATATAAAGAGGATTCAATGGCAAAAGAAGACGCAATTGAACTGCAAGGCACAGTTCTAGATACACTACCAAACACAATGTTTCGCGTAGAATTAGAAAACGGTCACGTTGTTACTGCTCATATCTCAGGTAAAATGCGTAAAAACTACATCCGTATTCTTACTGGTGACAAAGTAACAGTTGAAATGACTCCTTATGATTTATCTAAAGGCCGTATCGTCTTCCGTGCGCGTTAATTTGTCATTCTATTAGTTTAACGCTTTAAACTAATAAAAAAACAATAACAAAAACCCAGTCAATGACTGGGTTTTTTATTAGCTTTTAAAACAAGCTAGCTAAATAGCAATAGAATTGATTTATTAATGAACCGCTTCAGTTTCACTCGTAAATTCAAATACAAGCTCATCCTTCTTAAGTTTCACTCGTACCGTACCGCCATCAACCAAATCACCAAACAATAATTCATTTGCCATTGGTTTTTTAAGGTTTTCTTGAATAACTCGCGCCATTGGACGTGCACCCATCGCTTTGTCATAGCCTTTTTCAGCAAGCCATGCTTTTGCTTCTTTGGATACTTCCATTGATACACCACGAGCATCTAACTGTGCTTGTAGCTCTGCAATGAATTTCTCAACAACCAGTGAAATGACATCTTTACTTAGATGCTCAAACCAAATGATGTTATCCAAACGGTTTCTGAATTCAGGTGTAAATACTTTTTTAATTGCCGCCATTGCATCAGTAGAGTGATCTTGTTGAATTAGGCCAATTGATTTTTTAACCGTTTCTTGAACACCCGCATTGGTTGTCATAACAAAAATTACGTTGCGAAAATCCGCTTTACGTCCATTGTTATCTGTCAACGTACCATTATCCATTACTTGTAGCAGCAGGTTAAAGATATCTGGATGTGCTTTTTCAAGTTCATCAAGAAGAACAACCGAATGTGGATGTTTAATTACCGCATCAGTTAATAAACCACCTTGCTCGTAACCAACATAACCCGGAGGCGCACCAATTAAGCGACTAACGGTATGCTGCTCACCATATTCAGACATATCAAAACGCAGTAATTCAATACCTAATGCTTTTGCTAATTGAACAGTGACTTCTGTTTTACCAACCCCTGTCGGCCCAGCAAATAAGAATGAACCCACCGGTTTATTCTCTGCACCAAGACCAGCGCGACTTAATTTAATTGCTTCGCATAGTGCATCGATACCCTGATCTTGCCCAAATACCAGCATTTTCAATTTGTCATCGAGTTTTTTCAGAACATCTTTATCACTTGAGGATACAGATTTTTCTGGAATTCGAGCCATTTTAGCGACCATAGATTCAATATCAGCAACATTGATGGTCTTTTTACGACGACTCGCAGGTGTTAGACGACAACGGGCACCGGCTTCATCAATTACGTCAATCGCTTTATCTGGAAGATGACGTTCATTAATGTATTTAGCTGATAGCTCTACTGCAGCACGAAGCGCTTTATTGGTATAACGCACTTCATGATGTTCTTCATACTTACTTTTCAAACCGATCAGAATTTTTGTCGTATCGTCTAAAGATGGTTCTAAAATATCAATCTTTTGGAAACGACGAGCTAATGCACGCTCTTTTTCAAAAATAGTACTGTGCTCTTGATAAGTAGTAGAACCAATACAACGTAATTTACCACTACTTAATAACGGTTTGATTAAGTTAGCTGCATCAACTTGACCACCAGAAGCGGCACCCGCTCCTATAATCGTGTGAATTTCATCAATAAATAAAACCGCATGCTCTTCTTTTTCAAGCTGTTTTAAAATCGCTTTAAAACGTTTTTCAAAATCACCACGGTATTTAGTGCCAGCAAGTAATGAACCAATATCCAGTGAATAAATAACACAATCTTTAATTACATCTGGTACTTGTTCTTCAACAATACGCCAAGCAAGGCCTTCTGCAATCGCCGTTTTACCAACGCCAGCTTCACCCACTAATAGAGGGTTATTTTTGCGACGACGACACAGTACTTGAATGGTTCGCTCAAGCTCTTGATCACGTCCAATAAGCGGATCAATTCCACCATTTTTAGCAACTTGGTTTAAGTTAGTAGCAAAACTCTCTAACTTATCTTCAGCATTAGCCTCAACCGCCGCTTCAACATTATTTGGTTCGCTATTCTCATCTCGATTTTCTGGTGCACCATGAGAGATGTAATTAACAATATCTAGACGGCTAATATCATTCTTTTTAAGGAGATATGCTGCGTGTGATTCTTGCTCGCTAAAAATAGCAACCAATACGTTGGCACCAGTAACTTCACTTCGACCAGATGATTGAACATGAAAAACTGCTCGTTGTAATACACGCTGAAAGCTAAGCGTAGGCTGAGTTTCACGACTTTCATCGTCCAGAGGAATTAATGGGGTTGTCTGTATAATAAATTCGTCGATTTCAGTTGCCAAGGCATCTAAATCAGTATGACAAGCAATAAGCGCTTCGTGAGCTGATGGGTTCTCCAGCAGAGCGAATAGCAAGTGCTCTACTGTCATGAATTCATGACGCTTTTCTCGCGCACGAGCAAACGCTGTGTTCAAACTCGCTTCTAATTCTTTGTTTAGCATAGGAACCTCCCAAAACACCAATTTATGGTGTAACGAACAAACTTACGCTTGCTCCATTGTACACAGCAGTGGGTGCTCATTATCACGCGAGTAAGTATTCACTTGCGCAACTTTAGTTTCAGCAACTTCAGCAGTGAACGTCCCACATACTGCTTTCCCTTCATAATGCACTGTTAGCATTAATTGTGTTGCTTTTTCCAAATCCATGGAAAAAAATTTATCTAAAACTTCGACAACAAACTCCATTGGAGTGTAATCGTCATTATTTAAAACCACTTTATACATTGATGGCGGTCTTAACTCTGTTTTCTCTTGCTCCAAAACATCTGAATCAGGAGAAATCCATTCATATAGTTTACTCATGTCGACAACTAAATTAGTAAAAAAATAATCTGATACTTCAAGGTATCCCCTTAATACTCAGACTAATCTAGACGAGAGATTACATCAAACAAAAGATACTATTTTAGAGTCTTTATCACTTATTTTTTAGTTAATTGAATAGAAAACCGTCGAAACAATAAATAAAGAATAGAGCCTTTTGCTCATGTTCTCCACTATATTTATCAATCTGATATTATTGACAAATATGTTAATCTTAAATGTGATATTGGGTATAATTGTTAAAAAAGTGACAACTTTGTACTTGACTCACATTTTATATTTAATAGAGTGTACTTGTAGTGGTTATCAATTGAACAGATAAATGATTAATTCATAACCATTGTGCTAGGTAATTAAAATGCAGAGGGATGTATAGCATGGCAACAGGTACAGTAAAGTGGTTCAATAACGCCAAAGGGTTTGGCTTCATTTGTCCTGAAGGAGAGGATGGCGATATTTTTGCTCATTACTCCACCATTGAAATGGAGGGATATCGAACTCTAAAAGCAGGACAAGCCGTCACTTACGAAATCCACGAAGGCCCAAAAGGTTTTCACGCAAGTGAAATTAAATTACTCGAAGGTGAAAACGCAAAGTAGCTGCTTTATTTTCAAGTTTATAAAAAAGGTGAGTCAACATGCTCACCTTTTTTGAACCAATCGTTCCAAAACCACTCCAATCTTAATTCACTTCTGTTAGGTCTCTATTTTGAAATATCTATTTACTTTCGTTCTACTTTTGACGCTAAACGGTTGTGTTACTGAAACACATCAAGAGAAAAGCACAGTAAACCTTGTGACAACAGGCGATATCAATACGGTAATAACGGGAAGAACTTTCTTTAGTTGGCATCCTGATATTAACGCCAACTACCTTAATAAAAAGTTAAATAAAAATGATACTGAAGAAAAATTCATTCTTGCTTTAAAAAATGAATTAAAGAAAAAAGGGTTTACTTATACGGATGATCTACAAAAAGCCGATTTTTATATTGGCTATGGTTTAGGTGTAGATACTAAGATCAGTGATGATCAAATTCTAAATAAAACAGGATTATCTGCGGGTATAGAACCACATGGCATCGATGAAAATGACAGTGATAAAGCCAGTGTTTTTATTGCAATCTATTTACCAACCCAACTAACGCCGCAATGGACAATATTAGCCCAAGGCTATACAGATAGTGAGCAAACAGGTTCAATGGACGAATTGCTTCAGCTCATGTTTCACAGCTTAGAAGAGAAAAACTAAACGTAAAAAGCAGCAAACATGGCTAATGCCAGTCAGTTAAGCGAACATCAATAAAAACAAGGGCTTCAGACGGATTTATTACAATCATTCTGGAGCCCTTACTGTATCTATCTTTCACTCGCTTAACGGGTACTTTGCCATACCTATTAGACATTGAATAAATAGTGCATAATTACTCAATAAAGTGACTAACTGATCGGCATTAGCAAACATGGCTGCTTTACTGCGTCACAAATTACTTTGCTCTATGATGAACAACTGATTTCCATTCTCTTTCCCCACTCTGGTGGTAATTCAGCATAACGCTCAAAGTCAGGATGTTCATCAAATGGTGATGCCAATAGCGTAGATAAAATTTTAACATCACTAAAATCCCCCTCATTTGCTTTAACAATTGCTTGCTGAGCTAAATAGTTTCTTAAAACATATTTCGGGTTCACTTTTCTCATTTTGGAGCAACGCATATCGAAGCTATCTGCTTCTAACTTACATCGTGTTAGATACAGATCTGTCCATAATGTTGCAGCTTCCCTATCGACAAATAAGTCAATGACCGTTTGTTTATCTTGGGAATCTAGGTCAGACAACGCCCTCATAAATCGAGTGTAATCCACCGTATTTTGTGACAGTAACTCAAACATGGATTCAAATAAACGGGTATCCCCTTCTTGTTTAGAAAGCAGCCCCAATTTTTTTCGCATTAATTGACTAAAATAATCATGCAATTTTATTTCATATTGCTCTAATGCTTTTTCTAAATCGGGCTTATCAATTAATGGGGAAAGCGAATGTGCTAAGGCCGATAAGTTCCATAAGCCAATTCTAGGTTGTTGATTAAAGGCATAACGTCCTTGGTAGTCAGAATGATTACAGATATAACCGGGCTCATAATCATCAAGAAAGCCAAAAGGACCATAATCGAACGTTTGGCCAATAATCGACATATTATCGGTATTCATAACACCATGGGCAAATCCCACAGCCTGCCATTGCGCAATCATATAAGCAGTTCTATCTACAATATTGTTAAACATTGCAAGATATGGTTTATCTTCACCTAAACAACAAGGGAAATGCCATTCAATCACTTTATCCGCTAATAACTTTAGCTCTTCCAATAAATTTGAATAAAACAGATGCTCAAAATGACCAAATCGAATATGAGTTTCAGCCATTCTAATGAGTAAAGCCCCAGTCTCATACCCTTCTCTAAATACCGGAGTATCACTCGTCATCATTCCTAGTGCTCGTGTCGTAGGAATACCAAGCCCTGCCATCGCTTCACTACATAAATACTCACGAATTGTGGAGCGTAATACAGCTCGGCCATCGCCAGAACGAGAGTAAGGCGTTAAGCCCGCTCCTTTTAAATGAAGATCAAAACTATTCCCTTTTTTATCTTTTATTTCGGCCAGTAACAATCCTCTTCCATCGCCAAGGTCTGGATTATAACTGCCAAATTGATGTCCTGCGTATTTCATGGCTAATGGAGCAAAAACGGACGGTACAACCTCACCCGAAAACGCATCTAACAGCTCAGAGTGATTATGTACGTTCTCAGGTAAATCAAACTGTTTAGCTAATTCACTGTTCCATATAAGCCAACGAGAATTATCTAAGGGGGTCGGTTGTACATACGTGAAAAAACAGCGAGGCAATCTTGAATAGCGAGTAGTAATTGAAAGTGAATTCCAAAAAGACATAAGAGTAATCCATTAACTATGCAATGAACTAACGCTAGCATATTGATAAATAATATGACAGAAATGAAAAAAGCCGCACTAACCATAAGGTTAATGCGGCTTTTCCAATTTGGCGCGCCCTGTAGGATTCGAACCTACGACCACATCCTTAGAAGGGACGTGCTCTATCCAGCTGAGCTAAGGGCGCTTTGTGTGGTAGGATTATACGAATATCCGAAATCAGATCAATCCTTTTCTTATCATTATCTTACTGAGTGATGAAAAATGAGTCACTTTGCTCACTTTATAGCAACAAGAAAACCATTCTGAATAAAAAACCTACAAATATCATTGATATTACGATGTTTTGGTACTTAAAAAACCTCGGACGCAAACGTTTGCTCTATAGCTATTCTGAATTAATTCTGCGACAATACTTAGGTCAACCAGTAACTGCCCTTTAGAAGGATCACTATGACCGCTCAAATTATCGATGGAAAACTCATTTCTCAAACCGTTCGCTCTGAAGTCGGGGCTCGTGTTAAAGCTCGTGTAGAAGCAGGATTACGTGCTCCAGGCCTTGCAGTTGTATTAGTTGGACAAGACCCAGCATCTCAAGTTTATGTAGGTAGTAAACGTCGTGCCTGTGAAGAAGTCGGTTTCGTTTCAAAGTCATATGACCTTCCAACGACCACATCTGAATCAGAACTTCTTAACCTAATTGATGAGTTAAACCAAGATCCTGAAATTGATGGTATTTTGGTTCAATTACCTCTTCCTGCAGGAATGGATAGCACGAAAATTTTAGAGCATATCGACCCAGAAAAAGACGTTGATGGTTTCCATCCATATAACGTTGGTCGATTATCACAACGTATTCCAAAACTGCGTTCTTGTACACCAAAAGGGATCATCACTCTACTTGACCGCTACAACATTCAAGTTCGTGGTATGCATGCCGTTGTTGTTGGTGCTTCAAATATTGTTGGTCGACCAATGACGCTTGAATTACTTCTTGCAGGTTGTACAACCACCACTTGTCATCGCTTTACAAAAGATTTGGAAAGTCATATTCGTCAAGCTGATTTGGTTGTTGTCGCCGTTGGTAAACCAAATTTCATTCCAGGTGAATGGATTAAAGAAGGTGCTGTTGTTGTCGATGTAGGTATTAATCGACTGGATTCAGGTAAATTAATTGGCGATGTCGAGTATGATGTAGCCAAAACAAAAGCAAGTTATATTACTCCAGTACCAGGTGGAGTTGGTCCAATGACTGTCGCGACACTTATCGAAAACACCCTACTTGCCTGCGAGCAATACCACAGCAAATAACTTTCAATAGTTACAAAACTATCAATTAGCGAGCAATTTTACTGCTCGCTTTTTTATATCTGCGCTTCCCCACACTTCTTGACCAAATTTTACTCTATTTTCAGTTTTTTCTTGGACAAAATAAGCATTTAGTTACTAGGCTTAGTATGCGTAATTTAAAAAACGGATGACAAGAGGAAATGGATATGAGTATTTTTGACCACTATCAAGCCCGTTATGAAGCGGCAAAAGATGAAGAGATGTCACTGCAAGATTTCTTATCACTATGTAGTAATGACAAAAGTGCTTATGCTAATGCAGCAGAAAGACTACTGCTAGCCATTGGAGAGCCTGAGGTCATCGATACTGCACTTGATCCGCAACTCAGTCGCATTTTCTCTAATCGTGTTATTTCTCGCTATGAAACCTTCAAAGATTTCTATGGTATGGAAGAACCAATAGAACAAATTGTTTCTTACTTAAAGCATGCTGCTCAAGGTCTTGAAGAGCGTAAGCAAGTGCTTTATTTATTAGGCCCAGTAGGCGGTGGTAAGTCTTCACTTGCTGAAAAACTAAAAAGCTTAATGCAAAAATTACCTATTTATGTACTTAGCGCAAATGGGGAACGCAGCCCAGTTAACGATCACCCTTTCTGTTTATTTGATGTCAATGAAGATGGTGAGCTACTCAAAAACGAATACGGCATTGAACCACGTAACCTACGCTCCATTATGTCTCCTTGGGCAGCAAAACGACTGCATGAATTTGGTGGTGACATAACAAAATTTAAAGTCATTAAAGTTCACCCATCGATTCTTGACCAAATCGGTATCGCAAAAACGGAACCTGGCGATGAAAATAATCAAGACATTTCCTCTCTTGTAGGTAAGGTCGATATTCGTCAATTAGAGCATTTCGCCCAAGATGATCCTGATGCTTATAGCTATTCGGGGTCATTATGTAAAGCGAACCAAGGCCTAATGGAATTCGTAGAGATGTTTAAGGCACCGATTAAAGTGCTTCATCCTCTTTTAACTGCAACCCAAGAAGGTAACTTTAATGGGACAGAAGGACTGTCAGCGTTACCATTTGATGGGATGATCCTTGCTCACTCAAACGAATCAGAATGGCAAACTTTCCGAAATAACAAAAACAACGAAGCCTTTTTAGATAGGGTTTATATCGTAAAAGTCCCTTATTGTTTACGTGTATCGGAAGAAATGAAGATATACCAAAAACTACTAGAACACAGTGAATTGTCTCATGCACCTTGCTCTCCTAGTACGTTGGATATTCTGGCGCAATTCTCAATATTATCGCGTCTAAAAGAGCCAGAGAATTCATCTCTCTTCTCGAAAATGCGTGTTTATGATGGTGAAACCCTAAAAGACACCGATCCAAAAGCCAAAAGTTACCAAGAGTATCGAGATTTTGCTGGTGTTGATGAAGGCATGTCAGGCTTATCAACTCGATTCGCCTTCAAGATCCTCTCTCGTGTCTTTAATTTTGATCAAACCGAAGTCGCAGCCAACCCTGTTCATCTTTTTTATGTAATAGAACAACAAATAGAAAGAGAACAATTTGCACAAGACATTGCAGATAAATACACCGAATTCTTAAAAGGGTTCTTAATCCCTAAATATGTCGAGTTTATCGGTAAAGAAATTCAAACCGCTTATCTTGAATCTTATTCAGAATATGGTCAGAACATTTTCGACCGTTACGTAACCTATGCTGATTTTTGGATTCAAGATCAAGAGTATCGTGATCCTGAAACTGGCCAATTATTTGACCGTTCAGCACTTAACGATGAATTAGAAAAAATAGAAAAAACAGCGGGGATCAGCAATCCAAAAGATTTCCGTAATGAAATCGTAAATTTTGTTCTTAGAGCAAAAGCAAACAACAACGGACAAAACCCAACCTGGACCAGTTACGAAAAACTGCGTGTAGTTATTGAGAAGAAAATGTTCTCCAATACAGAAGATCTTCTTCCAGTTATCTCCTTTAACGGAAAAACCTCAACCGACGATCAGAAAAAACATGATGATTTTGTAGCTCGAATGATGGAAAAAGGCTACACCAAAAAACAAGTAAGACTATTAGCTGAATGGTACTTACGTGTTCGTAAATCATCATAAAAATAAACAGGACGTTACAGCCCATAGCTGATTATGGGCTGATCTAATAACATTTTAGCTAATTTGTTGTCTATATAAGTAGGTTCCTTTAGACAATCGCTAAGGTGATATGAATCAGGAGGGCAACATTATGGCTCAATTTATTGACCGAAGGTTGAATGGTAAAAAGAAAAGTACCGTCAATAGACAGCGCTTTATTCGTCGCCATAAAGACCAAATAAAACGTGCGGTTTCTGATGCTGTAAATCAACGTTCAGTAACCAATACAGAAAGTGGTGAAAGTATCTCTATTCCAAAGGGAGATATTTCTGAGCCTGTTTTCCATCAAGGTCAAGGTGGTATTCGTGAACGTGTATTACCCGGCAATGACCAATTTATTAAAGGTGATAAAATTGAACGTCCTCAAGGAGGAAATGGTGGCGGAGGTGCTGGTGATGGAGATGCCAGTGCGGATGGCGAAGGTCAAGACGACTTTATTTTTCAAATTTCGAAAGATGAATACCTTGATATTCTTTTTGAAGAGCTTGAATTGCCTAACCTTGAGAAAAACCAAGTTCAAAAAATAACAGAATGGGAAACCCATCGAGCAGGTTATCAAACCGCCGGTGTCCCTTCTAATATTGATATCGTCCGTTCTCTACAGCAATCACTCGCTCGTAGAACTGCCATGACAGCGGGTAAAAAACGATTACTCTCCGAATTAGAACAAGAATTAGAAACCATTAAAAACAGCGAACCAAGTCAACCGCTTGCAGTTCGTAAAATGCAGGAACAAATAGAAGAACTTCGAGAAAGAATCAAACATGTTCCTTATATTGACTCATTTGATTTGCGTTATAAAAACTACGAGCGAACCCCTATCCCATCCAGTCAAGCGGTGATGTTTTGCTTAATGGATGTATCTGGGTCTATGGATCAAGCAACCAAAGACATAGCAAAACGTTTTTATGTCCTGCTTTATCTCTTTTTAACTCGAACTTATGAAAACGTAGAAGTCGTTTTTATTCGCCATCATACTCAGGCAAAAGAAGTAAATGAACACGATTTCTTTTACTCTCAAGAAACCGGTGGGACCATGGTTTCAAGCGCATTGAAACTAATGAGAGACATCGTTGCTGAACGTTTTCCTGCAAATGAGTGGAATATTTATGCCGCACAAGCTTCTGATGGTGATAATTGGGCTGATGACTCGCCAAAATGTAAAGAGCTACTGACGTCATCCATTCTTCCAACTTGCCAATATTACTCATATATCGAAATCACAAAACGTCATCACCAAACATTGTGGACTGAGTACGACAAGTTGGCACAAGGCTTTGATAATTTTGCCATGAAAAATATTCGTTCCGTTGAAGATATTTACCCAATATTCAGAGAATTATTTCAAAAGCAACTGGCTTAAGGAGGCAATGATGAAAAGGACGACAAAGCTACCTGATGGGCCAGATTGGACCTTTCAAATGCTCGAAGAATATCATGTAGAAATTAAGCGTGTTGCCGAGCACTACCGTTTGGATACTTACCCAAACCAAATCGAGATCATCACAGCTGAACAAATGATGGATGCTTACTCTAGTGTGGGTATGCCTATTAATTATCATCACTGGTCATTTGGTAAAAAGTTCATCCAAACAGAACAAAACTATAAGCATGGTCAGATGGGGCTCGCTTATGAAATCGTTATTAACTCCTCCCCCTGTATTGCTTATTTAATGGAAGAGAACACCATTACCATGCAAGCCTTAGTTATGGCACATGCTTGCTATGGTCATAACTCGTTTTTTAAAGGTAATTACCTATTTCAAACTTGGACAGACGCCAGTTCGATTGTCGATTATTTATTGTTTGCTCAACAATACTTAACCAAGTGTGAAGAAAAATACGGTGTTGATGAAGTAGAAAAAACTCTCGATTCTTGTCATGCCTTAATGAACTACGGCGTAGATAGATATAAGCGCCCTGAAAAAATCTCAATAGCAGAAGAAAAAATTCGTCAAGAAGACAGAGAAGCCTATCTTCAATCTCAAGTAAATGACCTATGGCGAACTGTTCCAAAATCAAAAGAAGAAAGTAACGAAGAAAAAATTCGCTTCCCATCAGAACCACAAGAAAACATTCTTTATTTTATTGAGAAGCACGCCCCACTCCTTGAGTCATGGCAACGAGAGATTGTTCGGATTGTACGAAAAATTAGCCAATATTTTTATCCTCAAAAACAAACCCAAGTAATGAATGAGGGTTGGGCAACCTTTTGGCACTATACGATCCTTAACCACCTTTATGACGAAGGGTTAGTGTCTGAAAAGTTTATTCTAGAGTTCTTACACAGCCATACAAATGTTGTTGCTCAACCGAGTTATAACAGTCCTTATTACAGCGGAATTAATCCTTATGCTCTTGGTTTCGCTATGTTTCAAGATATTCGTAGAATATGTGAAGAACCGACAGATGAAGACAGAGAGTGGTTTCCTGATTTAGCAGGAACCAATTGGTTAGATGCCGTACATTTTGCTATGCATAATTTCAAAGATGAGAGTTTCATTAGCCAATATTTATCACCCAAGTTAATACGAGAGTTTAAACTGTTCTCCATCTTAGATAATGATAAAAACAAACATATTGAAGTCAGCGCAATTCATGATGATACAGGCTATCGTGAAATCAGAGAGAAGCTTGCTGCTCAATATAACTTAAGTAACCTAGAGCCGAATATACAAGTATGGAATGTAGATGTACGAGGTGATCGTTCGATGATTCTACGCCATATCCCTCATAATCGTATTCCTTTAGATAAAAGCCATGAAGAAGTAATGAAGCATCTTCATCGTTTGTGGGGATTTGACGTGATTTTGGAAGAAGTAATTTCATTTAATCGAGCAGAAATAATATCTTCTTGCCCAAAGCGTAATTACTACAATACGAGTATTTAAATACCATCTAAAAACACTTAAATATACATAACAAAATGCCTTGAGGTATCACTACCTCAAGGCTTTATTATATCAATCTAACGCGTTAATCAATTAAAGTGACGACAATGCTGCATTCAATGTTGCACTTGGACGCATCTCTTTTGCTGCTAACTCTGCAGCAGGTTGGAAATAACCGCCAACATTACCAGCAACACCTTGTGCTGCATTAAGCTCATCAACAATTTTTGCTTCATTTGATGTTAATGTCTCAGCCAGTGAACCAAAGTAAGTTTGAAGATCTGTATCTTTTGTTTGTGCAGCAAGCTCTTGAGCCCAGTACATCGCTAGGTAGAAATGACTACCACGGTTGTCTAACTCACCGACACGACGTGATGGTGATTTATTGGTTTCTAAGAATTTCGATGTTGCGGCATCTAATGTATCTGCCAGAATTTGTGCTTTTGCATTATCGGTTGTCACACTTAAATGCTCAAACGAAGCAGCAAGCGCTAAAAATTCACCTAAAGAATCCCAACGTAAATGATTTTCTTTTTCAAACTGTTGAACGTGTTTTGGTGCTGAACCACCCGCTCCAGTTTCAAATAGACCACCACCATTCATGAGCGGAACAATCGACAGCATTTTCGCTGATGTACCTAGCTCAAGAATTGGGAATAAATCAGTTAGATAATCACGTAATACATTACCTGTTACCGAAATAGTATCTTCACCTTTAACAATGCGCTCTAATGAGAACTGAGTCGCTTCTACTGGCGCTAAAATACGAATATCTAGCCCCGTTGTATCGTGATTTGCAAGGTAAGTATTTACCTTTTTAATCAGCTCCGCATCATGCGAACGATTAGCATCAAGCCAAAATACAGCAGGCGTTCCAGTTGCACGCGCACGATTTACCGCTAATTTTACCCAATCTTGAATTGGTGCATCCTTAGCTTGGCACATACGCCAAATATCACCTTCAGCAACAGCATGCTCAATAAGCGCATGACCTGCACCATCAATCACTCGCACAGTACCTGCAGCAGGAAGAATGAATGTTTTATCATGAGAGCCATACTCTTCTGCTTTTTGTGCCATTAAACCAACATTAGGTACTGAACCCATTGTTGTTGGATCAAATGCACCATTTGCTTTACAGAAATCAATCACGGCTTGGTAAACACCCGCATAACAACGATCTGGGATCATCGCTTTCGTGTCTTTGAGTTGACCATCAGGTCCCCACATTTGACCAGAAGTTCGCAGTGCAGCTGGCATAGAAGCATCGATAATCACATCACTAGGAACATGAAGGTTTGTAATTCCACGATCTGAATCCACCATCGCAAGCTCTGGTTGGTATTCATATACCGCTGCTAAATCAGCTTCAATTTGTGCTTTCTCTGCTTCAGGTAAAGAGGCAATTTTAGAATAAACATCACCAATGCCATTATTCGCATCAACACCTAGTTTTTCAAAAGTCGCTGCGTGCTTTTCAAATACATCTTTGTAGAATACTTTTACTGCATGACCAAAGATCACTGGATCAGACACTTTCATCATGGTTGCTTTCATATGTAGCGAAAGTAACACATCTTCTTCTTTTGCTTTTTTAGTCTCAGCCTCAAAGAATTCAACCAGAGCTTTTTTACTTAAACGAGAACCATCAATGATCTCTTTATCTTGCAATGCAAGACCTTCTTTAAGCACTGTGATATCGCCATTTTCAGCCACAAACTCAATACTAACATTCGTTGCACCATCAATAGTTACTGATTGTTCACTTGAATAAAAATCACCATCGCTCATGCTTGCTACGTGTGATTTTGAATCCGAAGACCACGCCCCCATTGAATGAGGATTATTACGAGCGTATTGCTTAACGGCACCAGGCGCACGGCGATCAGAGTTACCTTCACGTAATACTGGGTTTACTGCTGACCCTTTAATTTTATCATAAACCGCTTTAACGGCTTTTTCTTCATCCGTTTTTGCTTCTTCTGGGTAATTAGGCAAAGCATAGCCTTTCGCTTGAAGCTCTTTAATTACTGCATGAAGTTGAGGTATAGATGCACTGATATTTGGAAGTTTAATGATGTTTGCTTCTGGTGTTTTTGCTAGTTCACCAAGCTCTGCTAATGCATCACCAATACGCTGCTCTTCCGTTAAATATTCAGGAAAGTTAGCAATTACACGGCCAGCAAGAGAAATGTCACGTGTATCAACATCAATGTCTGATGATGCTGCAAATGCTTGAATAATTGGAAGAAGTGAATGTGTCGCCAATGCTGGCGCTTCATCAGTGATAGTATAGATAATCTTAGATTTTTGCGTTGTCATTTAATTTCCCTATTTAATCCACAAAACCCACAACAAAACGTATAATAGGTTCTGTAATTTACCGACTTTGATACCAATTCTAATCATTCATTACATTGGTATTATTTTTATTAGTCTCTTGTTTCACGCGCACACTATAGCGAAAAGCGGTGAACTTTAAAACTAAACACCACAAAAGCTTTACAAATCTGCAAGGTAGTTAACATGACATTCAAGCGATCCCCTAATTGGAAAAAACCGGCTTTTAAGAAAAAAAACACACAAAAGCCACGCCCTGCACCTAAAGATCGTAAAGTTATTATCTTTAATAAACCTTTTGATGTATTGAGTCAATTTACCGATGACCAACATCGCCAGACCCTCGCAGATTTTATTTCTGTTAAAGACGTTTATGCGGCTGGCCGTCTTGATCGCGATAGCGAAGGCTTATTAATTTTAACTAATGATGGGGTGTTGCAAGCACGACTAACGCAACCTGAATCTAAATCACCAAAAACTTACTGGGTACAAGTTGAAGGCGCACTTACTGAAGATGATTTAGATAAATTACGTCAAGGAGTTGAGCTAAAAGATGGCATGACACTGCCAGCAAAAGTAGAAATCATACCTGAACCCAACGTGTGGGAACGCAATCCTCCTGTTCGTTTTCGTGCTGCGATTCCAACAACATGGATTTCAATTACGATCATTGAAGGTCGTAATCGACAAGTTCGCCGCATGACAGCAAATATTGGTTTTCCCACATTACGCTTAATACGCTATTCAATGGGAGATTGGACAATAAAAGACGTAGCTCACGGCACTTGGAAAGAAGTATCACTTTAAAAACAAAAAATTAAATTGTAATAAAAACGTTAATCCCCCTATCTGTTTACTACTTTTTAAATTAGACTGACTATATTAATTATAAAAAATAAAGGGATCATTATGAACACCATGGTTAAAGCAGTAGGACTTGCTAGCGTACTCTTACTTAGTGCTTGCGCTCCAGCAGATAGAGCTGATATTAACTCAACAGAATTGACGAATGAGCATTATAAAAACCAAGAAAAGCAGCAACAAAACTGTATGCTAACTGGTGAAATTGGCTGTGCTGATTAACGTATTATACAAAAAGGCCTGATAGTATTAACACTATCAGGCCTTTTTATTTCAATATCAAAGACAATAACTGCCTACTAATATTGAGATTATTCATCGCCCATAAAACTCATGTCAGGCAATGATTCTAAGTTTTCTTTATAACGCTTTTGATTAAACTCAGCGCCATTTTTCATTACATCAAAGACTTCAATTGCAAGCGCACACGCCATCATTTCAATCGCTTCTTCACGTGGATTACCCGTCATAACTAAGCGCATTAATGTTTCTTTTACCGCGATTGGGCTGCCATCTTCAATTTGATTTTTTACGGTTTCAATCAGTGTTTCTTCAGTCATGAAATCGTCTAGTTGTTCTGTCATCTTACTTCTCACTTAATAATTTCGCCTACTATGCCATAGAACAAGTAAAAAACGCATTCATTTGGAAAATATTAACAGTAGAAAAATCGACTTTAACGCCAAATATTCATATAAAAACAAAATGCAATAGAAGCTAGATATGCAAAAAAAATATCAACAATAATGCCAGAAAATAAAAATGCTCATTTTTAGTGCAAACACTCTAAATAATTAAAAGGTTAATATTCCCTTTTCATTTTTTATAAATACAATCCGCATCACATTTTTTCAGCCTCTTACATTTTATATGTTTACTTTTCTAAAAAACGTTAAATTAAAAACACAATTACTCGGTTTAAGTTGGATCACTATTAGTTTTTTCTTTTTAGTCATTTATATCTCATTTAAATATTTTGAAACTGCACAAAAAGAATCAAGCCTTCAAATATCAAATGCAGTGAATACAATCAACTTTGTGAATGACCAAGAAGTAACCCAACTATGGGTTATACGTGTTCATTATTTCCGTTCACTTCAAGATGATAAATATCGTCAAACCTATACAAACGCACTAAATACTTGGTATGCCGACGTTAATAAATTATTTAAAGATGATGGTCGACAATCGACTAGAGAAAGAAAAATGGCGTTTGATGCTTACTATCAGCACATGGCACAAACCGAAACCGTATTAAATAATTATGCTAATGGCTTAATGTCTAAAGAAGAACTTAGACAATGGCAAGACCATGCAAGTATGCTAGGCATGGATCTAGTCAATAAATTAAACTTATTTACTACCGAGCTTTCTAATCGTGTTGATGATTCAATTTCAAATTCTGAAGAAAAATTCTCTTCCTTAATTACTATGTTCAGTATGATTAGTTTTCTTTTCTCAATGTTAATGCTTGCTATTTCATTTGTATTATCAAGCTCAATTGTTAATCCAATTATTTCTATAAAAGATGCGATGCTGAAAATTGCGGAAGGTGATTTATCATCAAAGCAGCCAGAAGATAATGGTACAAATGAACTGGCTCAATTAACTTATAGTATAAATCAAACGGTTGATAAATTAGCCACCATAGCTCAAGGATCTCACACTATTGCAGAAAAAGTATCTTCTGCATCACTAGCGTTAACAAGCGTAATGGAAGAATCAACAACGAATGTTCAAATTGAATTAGAACAAATTGAACAAGTTGCGACTGCTGTCAATGAGTTATCTCAGACAGCCACGGAAGTCAGTATTAATGCTTCTAATGCAGAAAAAGCGACAGTGAATGCAAACAATAGTATTTCTGAAGGCTACGATGCATTAGAACGTTCAAAAAACATTGCTGAAAAAATTAATGATTCGGTAAAAGAATCAGCAACGATAGTAAATCAATTACGTGAATATTCTTCCGATATTGGCTCTGTCGTTGAAGTTATTAATAATATTTCTGAGCAAACGAATTTATTAGCACTTAATGCAGCGATTGAAGCGGCTCGTGCTGGTGAGCAAGGAAGAGGGTTTGCTGTTGTTGCTGATGAAGTTCGTGCACTAGCGGCAAAAACTCAACATTCCACAGTTAGCATTCAAGAAATCATTTCAAAATTACAAGAACAGTCAGAAAAAGCAGATCAACACATGACAGGAAACTCACATTTAGTGGAAGAGTCTCAAGTCATTGCAGAAGAAGTGAATATGGCTTTCAATCAAATCTCGAACGCAGTACTGCATATCTCGGAAATGAATACACTAGTAGCTACGGCTTCTGAAGAGCAAGCTTGTGTAACTCAAGAAATAACGAAAAATATCATGTTAACCTCAGAAATGGTCAACCAAAATGCTGAGAGTATTAAAAAGAATGCTCAGGAAAGTGAAATATTAGCTCGACAGTCTGAAGAACAAAAACACCTCCTTTCTTTCTTTAAAATCTAATATTAATTGTTTCTCGCCATCAATGCTCACAAGTGCATTGATGGCTGAAATACATTCTCTATACAAAAAGTATAAACTATTTCGTATTAAACATTTTCTTACCGCTTTTATCTTGATCAGACCAAAAATTAATATTGAATTGAGCATCGTCACTTAACTCAATACGATGCCAATATTGCGGTGGGCTTGTAGCAAACTGTCCTGCATTAATGACAACTTTAATCTCAGGTTCTGTTGCTTCAGAATCTGCAAATCCATAATAAGTGACAACCCCTTCCATAACACATAGCTGCCCGAATACATCTTCAGCTGTATTATGATGAGTTAATAGTGCCTCAGGTACATTATCTTTAGTAAAGAATGGCGTTGAACGCTGAATTGTCCAATTTTTTGGAATACGTAAATGACTCATGATATTTCTCCAAATCGTTTTGTATGATTCGAACCGTGCAAATCATTACCAATAATTTTCTGAGCTAAATTGCCCAAGTTTACGACGTAAATGCTTTTCAAAACCGAATTCTTTTAGTGCATCAGATGTGTCTTTAACCATGTTTGGGTTGCCACAAATATATAAGAAGCTAGATGCTTTACTAAGTTGAAGTTCTGCTCTCTTTTCAAGCTCTCCGTTGAGCAATAAAGACGGGATTCGTCCACATAAAGCTCCGCTGACATATTCTCTAGAAACAATTGGTACATAATGAAACCTCTTGTTATATCGTTTAGATAACTGCTCAATTCGTTGTTGATAAATTAGTTCAGACTCTGTTCTTACCGCATGAACTAACACGAGATTTTTAAAGCGCATTTCAAGTTCTGGTGTTTCTAATATCGATATAAATGGACCAATGGCTGTTCCTGTTGAAAGCAACCAAAAATCATCTGCATTTTTAGGAACTTCATCAATGGTCATAAAACCACTGGCATCTTTGCCAACAAAAATTTCATCACCAGTATTCAATTTTTGCAAACAAGGAGATAACTCCCCGCTTTGATCAGCTATGATCAGAAATTCCATTCGCTCTCGCCCTTCAATATGGTCAGGGTTATTAACGATAGAGTACGCCCTTCTTATCCAGTCGCCTTTATCATTTAATAATGCCAATTTGGTAAACTGCCCCGCTTGATAAGCATTAATTGGAGCGTCAACAAACAGACTGAATAATCTATCAGTCCAATCATGGCGTTTTAAGACAACGCCTTTAATTAAGCCATGAGGAATTTCTGTCATAGTTCACCTCTTTTTAATTCGTTGTATTTAACTCTCTAAATAGTGGGAAAGCGTTTTTAACTCGCTCATTTGTTACTACAAATCCCGTTAATAGATTATTTACGTCATAAGCTTTAGCGCACAAACCTTGTGTATCGATATCAACAGACCATCGTTCAATGTCAGTGGATGTATTGCCAGCTAACTGTATTGGATAATTAGGTGTTTTCACTTTCACCATCATATTAGGCAGAGAAAGAGCAGTATCTGTACCTAATAGTGTTTTGGCTAATGCATTCGCACTTAATAAAATAGGTTGAAGATACGCCATGACTTTGCCTTCAATTTCCGCACAGTCACCTAAAGCATAGATATTATTAGCTGATGTTTGTAAATTTAAATCCACCACAATTCCCCGATTAACCATGAGATTTGCTTCTGTTGCTAATTTCGTATTAGGTTTTAATCCTGCTGCCGATATTACACAATCAACATAATATGAATGGCCATTACTGGTTGTTACTCTGTAACCTTGTTCTTGCTTATTTATGGCTTGCACGCAATCAGATAAATTGACAGTAATTCCCTTTTCTTTACAAGCTTTCTCTAGCGGTAAAGAGATAAAATCAGGCACCATATTGGCTAATAAATGGGTATTTGGTTCAACCAAGATCACCATTTTTCCTGCATTTGCCAAATCCATTGCGAGCTCTGTACCTATTAAACCACCACCAACAACAAGTACTTTTTTAGACTCCAGTACTTTTTGTTGAATACCAGCAAATTCTTTTAGGCTATTTAACGTCAGGATATCTCCACATCCATCACCATGAAAAGGTGGAATAAATGTTTGAGAGCCTGTCGCTAAGACCAATTTTCCATAAGCATATTGCTCACCATTTGCAGTAATGACTTGGTTCTCAGTATCTATCGACTCAACCCAAGTGTGCCTATGTAGAATGACATTGTATTGCTCAGCAAAATCCCCTCCAGATAATGTAACTACCTCTTCTGGGCTTTGTTGTTTTGAAAATACGTGACTCAAATCTGGCTTGTTATAATCGTCACCGCTGTCATTCGTAAAGACATGAATTGGACAATCATTGTTAGTTCGACGAATGGTTTTAATTAATTGGTAAGAGGCAAAACCACTACCAATAATAACGATAGGTAAACTCATCATTTATCCTCCAACTACTTAATTTCCACAAATACATCTTTACCTAAATGACATTCAGGGCATAAGAAATCATCAGGAACTGAAGACCACGGTGTATTTGGTTCTACACCTTGATTCGGTTCACCAATTTCAGGGTCATAGACCCAATTACAGACCGAGCAAAGCATGCACTGTTTTGCATCTTTTGATGACGTCACTTCTATAGCCGTTTTTTCTAGTTCGACACTTGGTTCAACGAGAACAACCGGTTCCTCTATTGTCTGAATTTTTTTATCAACATTAATTGTATTAAATGTCGTTGTTAATGGTGCTAACGCCCACTGTTTTGCAATACATTGTCCATGTTCTCGACATAACTGCATTGCTTTACCATCTGGACGCCATTTCGCTTTTAAACCTACTGCGGTTTCAAAACCAGCATCGGTTAAACGTGAATGGATTCGATCAACAGCACCACCATTCCAACCGTAACTACCAAATGCTCCTGCTTTTTTTGCTCTAAATCTAAGACCAGTAATCTCTTCTAACATGCCCGCAATTTTAGGCATCATTACATTGTTCATGGTTGATGAACCTACAAGGATCCCTTTTGAGCGGAACACACTGGTTAAAATGTCATTTTTATCTTGGCGAGAAACATTGAATACTTTGACTGCAACAGCAGGGTCGACATCGTGAATACCTTGGGCAATAGCATCAGCCATCATTCGAGTGTTGTTTGACATAGAATCATAAAAAATCGTAATACGATCTTCTTGGTAATTATCAGCCCACTCTAAATATTGATGAATAATTTGAGTTGGATTCTCTCTCCATACACAACCATGAGAGGTTGCGATCATATCGACTGGTAAATTGAAGCTTAATACTTCTTTAATTTTAGCGGTAACCAGAGCACTGAATGGCGTAAGGATATTCGAGTAGTAACGTAAACATTGATCCATCAATTCTGTTTGATCTACTTCGTCATTAAATAAACGTTCATCGCAATAATGTTGACCAAATGCATCATTACTAAACAGAATTGCATCACCTGTTAAATAGGTCATCATGCTATCTGGCCAATGAAGCATAGGTGCTTCAACAAAGATCAATTGCTTGCCATTACCTACATCTAACGCATCACCCGTTTTAATTGGGTTAAAATTCCATTCAGGGTGATGATGATGCCCGACAATGGAATCAATCGCATTTTCAGTGCAATAAATTGGCGTTCCAGGGATCTTTTCCATTAACGCAGAAAGCGCACCTGCATGATCTTCTTCTGCATGGTTAATTACGATGTAATCAATGCTAGCAAGATCAATTTCCATTTCTAAATTCTGAATAAACTGGTGGCTAAAACAATGGTCCACCGTATCAATGAGTACTGTTTTTTCTTCTTGAATGAGATAGCTGTTATAGCTTGTGCCTTTGGTCATTTTAAATTCAGTACCATGGAAATCAGATACTTCCCAATCACGTTGGCCAACCCAGTTAACATTATTTTTAATATGAATAGTCATTGTTTTTTCTCATTTAATTATTAGCGTTACTACTCATATTGCATTGCGCATGCCAATTTTTATCTCATTGTTTTATAATAACTTTAATATTAACCAGTAAATATAAATGTCATAATGACAGCCATTTACTTATGTTAAAATGACACTATAATTGTCAAATTAACACTGTTTATATCTACGAGGTTTCAATGAAAAACATTAAAGATGAATGGGTTCAAATTGCATTGGATCTCACCTCTGGATTATCAAGCAAAGATCGTTTTGAACGTTTGTTATCAACGATCAGACATGCCTTAAAATGCGATGCTTCCGCTCTTCTATTATTTAAAAATCAATATTTTTCTCCTCTTGCTACCAACGGCTTAGACAGTGATGTCATTGGTCGTCGTTTTTCTATTTCTCAACATCCTCGTTTAGAGGCAATTGCTCGAGCTGGAGACATTGTTCGATTTCCTTCAGATAGTGATTTACCTGATCCTTATGATGGTTTGATTGCTAACGAAGAGCGTCAGTTGCAGGTCCATTCATGTATTGGATTACCTCTACTGGTTAATGAGCGATTAATTGGAGCGGTCACAATAGATGCATTTGACCCTACTCAATTTGATACATTCACAAACAAAGAGTTAAGAATAATCAGTGCATTAGCAGCAACTAGCTTGCATACCGCTTTATTGATGGGAAGATTAGAAAATCAATCGGGAGAAAACTCAAATAACTCATCATTTGAGGGATCATCTGATAATCATGTTGAAATGATTGGTGAATCCCTTGCAATGCAAGAGTTGCAAGCCAACATTAACGCCGTTGCTAATACAGAATTATCCGTATTAATTACGGGAGAAACAGGTGTAGGTAAAGAACTAGTTGCAAGTGCTTTACATCAAAGATCAGCACGCTCTCAACAAAACTTAGTGTATTTAAACTGCGCGGCATTACCTGAATCCGTTGCAGAAAGTGAACTATTTGGGCACGTTAAAGGCGCTTTTACTGGGGCGATCAGTAACAGAAAAGGAAAATTTGAATCGGCTGACAATGGTACGCTATTTCTGGATGAGATAGGCGAGTTATCATTGGCTCTGCAAGCTAAATTACTGCGTGTTTTACAATATGGTGATATTCAACGTATTGGTGATGACAACCATATTAAAGTAAATACACGAATTATCGCTGCTACCAACAAAACACTGAGTGATGAGGTAAAAAATGGTGATTTTCGTGCTGACTTATATCATCGATTAAGCGTCTTCCCTATTTTTGTTCCACCGCTTAGAGACAGAGGTAATGACGTCACTTTACTCGTTGGTTACTTTGCTGAAAAAAGTCGTATTAAATTAGGGGCGACGAGTATACGAATCATACCTGAAACCATCACTTTACTTAATGAGTATTCATGGCCTGGGAATATTCGAGAATTAGAGCATGTAATAAGCCGAGCTGCCGTTTTATCAAGAGCTCAAAATGACGATTCTGATTTAGTATTATCTCCTACACATTTCTTAATAAAAAAAGAAAACCATGCAGAAAAAAGCATAACGAATCAGATTGTTACACCACATTCAAAAAACACAAAAGATTTACGCTCTGCCACGGATGAATTTCAAGCTAATTTAATTAAAAAAACATATCAAGAACAGCAACAAAATTGGGCTGCAACAGCCAGAGCATTGCAACTTGATACAGGAAATTTACATCGTTTAGCAAAACGGTTAAATCTAAAAGACTGAAAGCCATAAAATCACATATTTTTACCGATATAATTATGTGATTTTGCTCTCGGATCTGTCCCATGCATATTCTTTCTGTTAGAATCTGCCTCAAGTTTTATTAGTGGTGTTAAAGAATGTCAGACAACAGCCAAAAGAAAGTCATCGTCGGTATGTCCGGTGGTGTGGATTCTTCAGTATCAGCCTACCTACTTCAGCAACAAGGATACCAAGTTGAAGGTCTTTTCATGAAAAACTGGGAAGAAGATGACAACGAGGAATATTGTACTGCTGCCGAAGATTTAGCAGATGCGCAAGCGGTGTGTGACAAATTAGGTATTCACCTTCACACCATTAACTTTGCTGCTGAATATTGGGATAACGTATTTGAATATTTCCTAGAGGAATACAAAGCGGGTCGTACACCAAACCCAGATATCTTATGTAATAAAGAAATTAAATTTAAAGCCTTCTTAGAATTTGCTGATGAAGTGCTTGATGCTGACTTTATTGCTATGGGTCACTACGTTCGTCGTACCTTCCCAACAGCTGAAGAAATCGCTAATGGTGTTAAACCACAAATGTTACGTGGTTTAGATTCAAATAAAGATCAAAGTTACTTCCTATACACATTAAGCTCAGAGCAAGTTGCTCGTAGTTTATTCCCTGTTGGTGAACTTGAGAAACCAGAAGTACGCCGCATTGCTGAAGAGCAAGGTTTGATCACAGCGAAGAAAAAAGATTCAACAGGTATCTGCTTTATCGGTGAGCGTAAATTCACTGAATTCTTAGGCAAATACTTACCAGCACAACCAGGTAATATCGAAACACCTGAAGGTAAAGTGATTGGTCAACACCAAGGTTTGATGTATCACACTTTAGGTCAACGTAAAGGTCTACACATTGGCGGCACCAAAGGCGGTGGCGGTAATGAAGACCCATGGTTCGTTGGTGAAAAAGATTTAAAACGAAACGTATTAATTGCAGTTCAAGGCAAAGATCACCCATTATTGAAATCTCAAGGTCTATTGGCTTCTCAACTTCATTGGGTTGATCGCACACCAATTAAAGCACCATTGAGCTGTACGGTTAAAACACGTTACCGTCAAACTGATATCCCTTGTACTATCATCCCTGTTGATGATGAGAACATTAAAGTGATTTTTGACGAGCCGCAAATTGCAGTGACTCCGGGTCAATCTGCAGTATTCTACTTAGACGAAGTATGTCTAGGTGGCGGTATTATCGAAGAGCGTATTTAAGGAGTTAACGCGTGGCGAACACTTTATTTGACAGAACCATTGCATTTGCTGGCATTTGCCAAGCTGCAAGCTTAGTTCAAAAAATGGCAAAAGATGGTCACTGTGATCAAGAGGCGTTTGACACAGCAATTCAATCAATTCTAGAAACGAACCCAAGCAATACGGTTGCAGTTTATGGAAAAGAATCAAATTTACGAATTGGCCTAGAGTGCTTAGTTCGTGATTTTGATAATACGCCTTCAGGTAGTGAATTAACTCGTTACCTTATTAGCCTTATGGCTCTAGAGCGCAAACTGGCAGGTCATCGTGATGGCATGAGTAAATTAGGTGAACGTATCGGTACTATCGAACGCCAACTTGAGCACTTTGATATTCACGATGAACAAATGTTGAGTAACATTGCGAGCATTTACTTAGACGTGATCAGCCCAATGGGTCCACGAATTCAAGTAACAGGTACTCCATCAGTTCTTCAACAACCGATGACTCAGCATAAAGTACGAGCTCTATTGTTATCAGGTATTCGCTCAGCCGTATTATGGCGTCAGGTGGGAGGCAAACGCCGTCACTTGATCTTTGGCCGAAAGAAAATGGTTGAGCAAGCAAAAATTATTCTCGCTCGAATTTAAAAAATTAAAGCCTACTTGATTTCAGGTAGGCTTTTTCCTTTAACATTTATACATATCTAGGAGATTCACATGGAATTGTCAGCATTAACTGCTGTTTCACCTGTAGATGGTCGCTACGGAAGTAAAACAATTTCTCTACGCAGCATCTTTAGTGAGTATGGCTTACTAAAGTACCGTACTGTTGTTGAAGTTCGTTGGCTTCAAAAACTAGCTGCTACGCAAACGATTGCGGAAGTAGCTACATTAAGCGCAGAAGCGAATCAATTCTTAGATAACATCGCAGCAAACTTCAATGAAGAAGATGCAATGCGTATCAAAGAAATTGAACGCACTACAAACCATGACGTTAAAGCAGTTGAATACTTTCTAAAAGAGAAAGTAGCTGAAGTTCCAGAGCTTCACGCTATTAATGAATTCATTCACTTTGCATGTACTTCAGAAGATATCAACAACACGTCTCACGCTCTAATGCTTAAAGAAGCTCGTGATACGGTAATTCTTCCAGAAATTCGTAACGTTATTGATGCGATTAAAGCATTAGCAAACGAATACCGTGACATTCCACTTCTGTCTCGTACACACGGTCAACCAGCTTCTCCATCGACTATGGGTAAAGAAATGGCTAACGTGGCGTACCGTATGGAACGTCAATACAAGCAAATCGAAAACGTTGAAATCCTAGCAAAAATCAATGGTGCTGTTGGTAACTATAACGCTCACCTTTCTGCTTACCCGGATGTTGATTGGCACAAATTCAGCGAAGAGTTCATCACAGAGTCTCTAGGTGTAACTTGGAACCCATACACAACTCAAATCGAACCTCACGATTACATCGCTGAGCTATTTGATGCGATTGCTCGTTTCAATACTATCCTTCTTGATTTTGACCGTGACGTATGGGGCTACATTGCTCTTGGCCACTTCAAACAAAAAACGATTGCTGGTGAAATCGGTTCTTCAACAATGCCGCACAAAGTTAACCCAATCGACTTTGAAAACTCAGAAGGTAACCTAGGTCTTGCTAATGCTATCTTTAGCCACCTAGCACAAAAACTGCCTGTATCTCGCTGGCAGCGTGACCTAACTGACTCAACGGTTCTTCGTAACCTAGGTGTTGGTTGTGGCTACGCTATCATTGCATACACATCGACTCTAAAAGGCATTAGCAAATTAGAAGTTAACCGTGCTGCACTTGAAGCAGAGCTAGATAAAAACTGGGAAGTTCTTGCTGAACCTGTACAAACAGTAATGCGTCGTTACGGCATCGAAAAGCCATACGAAAAACTAAAAGAACTGACTCGTGGTAAGCGTGTAGATGGCGAAGGCATGCGTGCATTCATCGACGGTTTAGAAATCCCTGCAGATGAGAAAGCTCGTCTAAAAGAGATGACTCCAGCTAACTACATCGGTCAAGCTATTGAACTAACAGACAAGCTGTAATCTTTATCAATTCAAGTAGTTTACTTACTTGAATTGATCATAAAGACTAACAAGCAATAAAAAGCCCTGCGATACTCTTTATACAAAGACCATCACAGGGCTTAAATTTATACACTTATTTCTACATTACGCACTCTTGCATCTCTTTTGCACTTTCTACGCCTTTTTCAATCAAGCTTTGTGCATCTTCATTTGTAATTTTAGACATTACCTTATTTAGCAGTTTCTCTGCATTTGATTCAGATGAAGCCTCAACCAAACAGCTATATGCATTTGCAATGTGCTCTTGTATCTCAGTCAACGCCTTTGGATTCGTATAATCTGCATTTAATGCTTCATTAATTGATTCTGCAAACTCAGATGCAGAGCCAACAGCACCATCAAATTGATCTAAATTCAGTTCTTTAAAATCCATACTTTCTAATTTTGATTGCATGCTATCCACGGCTTGATTCGCTGCATTTTGTGCCTTATCAATGGTTTCACTTGCATCATCACAACCCATCAAAGCAATCGAACACAACAAAGGTAATAGTATTTTTTTATTCATTTTCTTTCACCATTAAAAGTAATATAGATTTAACTAACATTCTAAGAATAACAGAAAAGCAATAAATAGAGAGAGTTAGCATGTGTCTAAATATGAATTATCAGTATAAACCAGCAATTGTGAACTTAACGTGAATAGCAATAAGTACAAAACTTATAAAACGTCCTTTCTTTTATTAAGGATTATTTATTTTCCGCCGATAAGTAAGTACATAAATAATTATTTGGCATGGAAGGATTATGTTCAAATCAATAAAAACACGCATAGCAGTTAGCGCAGGTCTTGCAATATTCATAACTCTAAGTACAGCAATGTTTTTTACAACAGTGTCATATAACGGGGTAAATAAAGAGATCACTCAGCAAGTTTCAAATCAACTTGCTGCAAATATTGACTATAAATTGTTGTCTATCGCAGACCAACAACGTGCCGAGTTAAACGGTCAATTTGCACCCGTAATCAGTAACCTAAAACAGTTACAGTCACTGTTAGAACTTTCAAACCAACATCAAGCAAATGCGAGTCTTTTGGTTGAGCAATTCACGTCTTCTCTAAAAATTCAAAATGAAAGTGTATTTGCTGGGTATATGGTATGGGAAGAAGCTAATTTCATTAAAGATGACTCCGTACTCACACAAAAAGCGCTAAACAAGCAAGGCGTATTATCCCCATTTTTCTCTCCTACAGGTTCAAGCTTTGAAGCTTTAGGTATGGATAGCTTTAACAATACGTCTTTAAATAATAATGGTGAACGTATTGATGAATGGCATCTAGCTCCTTTTGAATCAGGAAAAAGTTTTGTTATGGAACCTTATTACTACAATGTAAGAGGTAACCAAGAACTTATTACGACCATCAGCTTACCATTACTTTACAACAATAAAATTGTAGGTTCATTAGGATACGATTGGTCTATCAAAAGCTTCCAAGAAATCAGTAAAAAAGCAGCTCAATCTATTGGTATTCCGGAGGCCGCTGTTTCTATTGCATCATGGAACGGTACACTACTTTCGTTCAGCCAAAATGAAGAATTTGTTGGTAAAAAAGTAAAGGATGATTTCGCCAAAAACTGGGGACAAATCCAACAAGAAGCTCAAAATAAAACAGTTTTCTTAAAAGACATTGGACAATTTAAAACGGCGATTGCAACCATTGAAACAGGATCTAAACCTTGGATCGTTATGGTTTCTATACCATCAAATGTATTACAAAAAGAGATCACTGATTTTAATTCATTAAGTCATGAATTAAGCAATGATGCCCTTTCAAACGGCCTTCTAAGCGGTTTAATTTCATCGATTATCGGTATTGCTATTATCTTTATTTTAGCAAGACAAATCGGTAATTCACTGATGAACTTAACCTCTCGTTTTGAAAATATTGCTCAAGGTGATGGTGACTTAACTCAACGAATTAATATTGATTCAAAAGATGAAATTGGTCAGTTAGCCTTCTGGTTTAACTCTTTTATTGAAAAAGTTCAGAACACATTACATAACGCAAAAGACACTGCTGAGTTAGTATCTCAATCTTCTATGAACACCATGGCAGAGACAGAGAAATCACAAGTTAAACTGCAAAACCAAGTGAATGAAGTAACTCAGTTGGCAACAGCAATTAATGAAATGAGTGCAACGGCAATGGAAGTGGCTTCATCAGCACTACAAGCAGCAACAGCAGCAAGCCAAATTCAAACAAGCAGCGAAGATGGTCAGAAGATCATGGATAGAGCTGCGGCTTCTGTTGAAGAACTAGCACAATTTATTAATGAAGCTCAAGAACAAGTGGTTAACCTATCAGCATCAAGCAATGATATTCAAAATATCTTGGCGGAAATTGGAGGTATTGCAGAGCAAACCAACCTACTTGCACTAAATGCTGCAATTGAAGCCGCTCGTGCAGGTGAATATGGTCGTGGTTTTGCGGTGGTTGCAGATGAAGTAAGAAATCTAGCGAGTCGTACGCAAACTTCTACTCAAGAGATCAATAACATGCTTGGTGTCCTACAACAAAATACTCAAAGTATTGTTACTGTAATGGATAACAGCCAAAAACAAGCATTATCAACAAAAGAAGAAACGTTAATTGCACAAGAAAATCTCAAAGAGATCAGCAGTGCAATTCTGGTTGCTAATGACATGAATAATCAAATAGCTTCGGCAGCTGAAGAGCAAAGCTCAGTATCAGAAGAAATTAATCGTAATGTTACAAGCATTAATGAAGCAGCCAACGAAGTATTGTGTGATATGCAAACGTCACTAAAAGATACGGAAGAGCTAACCAAAGAAAGTCACTCATTAACTGAAAAATTGAATGAGTTCAAAACTCAATAAAATTTAAGTAACATCAGTAGTAATAAAAAAGGCCATGCAATCCATTGAATTGCATGGCTTTTTTCGCTCCTAAAATCTGCATGAACTTTATGAACTAAATTCCCTTTATGTTCTAAATATCCTTTATTTTCCCTATATAGAAAAAAAAACCTCAACCAAATAACATTTTCGCAACAACTAAGAAAAAGCAGTAAATAAGGTGAACATAAACAGCCCAAAGAGGTTGGTATCCCTACTATACATAAGGAAATGCTATTCATGCTTACTTCATTTAAAAAACAGATCACAGCTTCAATGATTGCAGCCACAGTTGCATTTTCAAGCTCAGCGATTGCTGCTGATATTGAAAAAATCCACTTTATTATCCCTGGAGGTGCCGGTGGTGGTTGGGATATGACCGCTCGTGGGACGGGTGATGTCTTATTAAAATCTGACATTATTGAACAAGCTTCCTACCAAAACCTCTCTGGTGGCGGTGGCGGTAAAGCAATTGCACATTTGATTGAAACCGCTGAACGCCAACCCGACACATTAATGGTGAACTCAACACCTATTGTGATCCGTTCTCTAAGCGGTATCTTCCCACAATCATTTAGAGATTTGACACCAATTGCAGCAACCATTGCTGATTATGGAGCCATCGTCGTCAATAAAGACTCTAAGTATACGAGTTGGGAACAAGTCGTTGCTGATTTTGAAAAGAACCCTCGCTCAGTAAAAATCGCTGGAGGTTCAGCTCGTGGCAGTATGGATCATCTCGTAATTGCAGCCGCCTTTAAAGGTGAAGGATTTGATGCTCGAAAAGTTCGTTATATCGCTTATGACGCAGGTGGAAAAGCAATGGCAGCTTTATTGTCAGGTGAAACACCATTACTTTCAACAGGACTTGGAGAAGTTCTTGAGATGTCGAAAAGTGGTCAAGTTCGCATCCTTGCGATTACAGCGCCAAAACGTTTAGATAGCGCTCCAGATATTCCAACGCTTACTGAATATGGCAACGAAACCGTGTTTGCTAACTGGCGTGGTTTCTTTGCGGCACCTGGAACACCACAAGCAAAAATCGATGAATATACTCAAGCATTTGAAAAAATGTACGAAACAGAGCAATGGACTGTAGTTCGTGACCGTAATGGTTGGATTGATAACTACAAGGGCGATAAAGATTTCTACGCTTTCCTTGAAGACCAAGAAAAACTCATGGGCGATTTAATGCGTGAACTTGGCTTTCTAAAATAACCTTTCAAGCTACCTTGGATAGGTTAATGACTCCTCCGGATATGGTTCATTAATCCTCCTTGCTTTAGATGTTACTTGCTCTATTCCAAGGTAGCTTTTCTTTTTTCATTGATTTAACCACCTCATGGAGAGAACTTATGTCGTATTCTGGCTCTTCTCTATTATGTCGTGACCGTGTTGGCGCAGTTATATTTTTAATTGTCTGTCTCTGTTATGGCTACCAAACCAGTTTAATCCCTTTATTTCCTGGCGATGAATATGAACCCTTCACCGCTCGTACGCTCCCTTATCTATTAACATTTGCAGGAATATTCCTTTCATTACTTCTTATCGTTACAGCTCAACCCGATGAAAAAAGTGGCGCTGTTCTAGGTTTTAATTGGAAGCTATTGTTTGGTTTTATTAGTTTAATGGTTCTGTATGGCATCGGATTAACTTGGTTAGGTTTTGTTTTAGCGACCAGTTTCTTCTTACTTGCAGGATTTTATTTATTGGGTGAGAGACGCAAATCTATATTATTTGGAGCATCCTTCCCATTTGTTACTGGATTTTGGTTGCTGCTGACTAAAGGCTTAGATATTTATCTAGAACCCGGCTATCTATTTATTGGTTAGTAATTAAAGGAATTAGTTATGTTAGATGGAATTTTATCAGGTTTATCTACTGCGATTATGCCGACCAATTTAATGATGGTAATGCTCGGTTGTTTTGTCGGAACTTTTATTGGAATGCTGCCTGGGTTGGGACCAATTTCCGCCATTGCGTTAATGATCCCAATTAGCTATGGGTTAGATCCTGCGTCAGGCATGATCTTAATGGCAGGCGTTTATTATGGTGCTGTTTTCGGTGGCTCTACCTCATCTATCCTAATCAATGCTCCGGGGTGCTCTTCAACGGTTGTCACTGCCTTCGATGGCTACCCTATGGCACAAAAGGGGCAAGCAGGTAAAGCACTCGCGCTCGCGGCTTATTCTTCTTTTACCGGCGGTACACTATCGGCAATCATGCTATTAGTTGCGGCTCCTGCCTTAGCGAAAGTTTCCTTAAGTTTCCAATCTTCTGATTATTTTGCCTTAATGCTTGTTGGACTTTCCGCGGTTGCTGCATTTGCAGGTAAAGGTCAAGTCATTAAGGCGTGGATGATGACAGTTCTCGGCTTAATGCTTTCAACCGTAGGAATCGATAAAGGTGTTGGTGTTGAACGCTTTACTTTTGGATTAACCGATTTAATGGATGGTTTTAGCTTCTTATTACTGGCTATGGCAACATTCGCGTTAGGGGAAACCTTAATGGGAATTTTAAAACCAGAACAAGACACGCGTGAAGATGAACAAAGAAAAATGTCTGATTTAGGTAGTATGAAAATCACCAAAGAAGAAGTGAAAGAAGTTGCGCCGGTTGCAGTTCGTTCATCCATTCTTGGTTTCTTTACTGGCGTACTACCCGGTGCCGGCGCTACCATTGCTGCATTTTTAAGCTATGGTATGGAGAGAAACCTTGCACCTAAAGAGAAAAAAGAAGAGTTTGGTAAAGGCAGCATTCGTGGTCTTGTCGCACCAGAATCAGCCAATAATGCTGCATCAAGTGGCTCTTTTGTTCCACTACTGACTTTAGGTATTCCAGGATCTGGTACCACCGCGATAATGCTTGGTGCGCTTATTGCCTATGGTATTCAACCGGGCCCAAGATTGTTTGTGGATCACCCTGATATTTTTTGGTCTGTCATTATCTCAATGTATTTCGGTAATATTGTTTTAGTCATCCTTAACTTGCCATTGATCCCTTACATTTCAAAATTATTAGCAGTACCAAAAACCGTATTAATGCCGATGGTACTATTCTTCTCGATTACAGGAGTTTATTTAGTTTCCTTTAATACCGTTGATGTTTTTATCATGATATTAATTGCAATTGTGGCTATTGCATTAAGGCTAGCTAACTTCCCTCTCGCTCCACTACTACTCGGGTTTATTTTAGGGGGAATGATGGAAGAAAATTTGCGTCGAGCGTTAATGATCAGTGATGGTGAATTAAGTTTCTTATGGGAGCGTCCTATCACTCTGACTTTTACCGCTATCGCTGCAATAGTACTAATATTACCAATGGTTCTCTCTATAATAAATAAAGTAATCCGCCCTAAGATGGCATTAAAGTCATAACCTACTCAAATCCCGAATTGAAGTAAACTAAGCACCAATACTAAGAAAAGTATTGGTGTTTATTCCTCTGCTGTCATTTCTTTTTTTCATGCTACAATCCCCTTCTATTCATATATCTGAGATTTCACATGCCATTTTCTAAACTTGGGTTAAGTGACCCAATTTTAAAAGCTATCGACGAGTTGGGTTATAAAGCACCAACACCAATCCAACAAAAAGCTATCCCTGTTGCGCTTACTGGTAAAAACCTAATTGCAGCAGCACAAACTGGTACAGGTAAAACAGCCAGCTTTGTATTACCTATTTTAGAAATTCTCAGTGAAGACTCAACAAAGGTTCGAGCAAAACGTATTCGTGCCTTGATCTTAACGCCAACTCGCGAACTCGCGATTCAAGTTGAAGAAAACATCCAACAATACAGCAAACATATCGATATCACCTCTCTTGCTATGTATGGTGGCGTTGACTACAAAGATCAAAAACAACGCTTAATTGAAGGTGTTGACGTATTAGTTGCAACGCCGGGTCGTTTGCTTGATATGTACACTCAACGTGCGATTCATTTTGATGAATTAGATATTCTGGTTCTTGATGAAGCTGACCGCATGTTAGATATGGGCTTTATCGAAGACATTAATAAAATTATCGAACGTCTACCGTTGGATCGTCAAAACATGCTGTTTTCAGCAACGTTATCAGATCAAGTTCGTTATTTAGCAAAAACAGCCATCAATAACCCAATTGAGATTTCAATTTCTCCAAAAACGACATCTTCACCACAAATTGATCAGTGGTTAACGACAGTTGATAAAGATAAGAAATCAGCGCTGCTTAGTCATTTAATAAAAGAAAACAATTGGGATCAAGCACTGATCTTTATTGAAACCAAGCACGGTGCTGCAAAACTAGTTAGCCAATTAGAAAAACGAGATATCAGAGCTGAAGCGTTCCACAGTGGACGTAGCCAAGAAGCACGAGCAAAAGTATTAAACGACTTTAAAGAAGGCAAACTGCAATATTTAGTTGCAACAGGCATTGCTGCTCGTGGTATTGATATTGATGAATTAACACGTGTAGTTAACTATGATTTACCTTTCCCAGCTGACGATTATGTTCACCGTATTGGTCGTACTGGTCGTGCGGGAGCAAAAGGTGAGGCAATTTCATTTGTTTCTAAAGACGATTTTAAAAACTTATGTATGATTGAAAGCCGTTTAGGTCATTTAATTGTGCGTAAAGAAATTGAAGGCTTCGCACCTCGTAAAGAAGTACCAATTTCAATTCTAAACTATAAACCAAAAAGAAAACCGGCACCAAAAAACTGAGTTATTTAACCAGTAATCATAACCGGATTATTATTGGTATTGATGGTGTTACATCCAACTAAAATACGAAAAAGCTCATACAAATAGTATGAGCTTTTTTATTGGATTTTCGCCAATTACAACAGATGCTTTAGAGCATGTTCAGCTCTCTCATAACCTAAATCGATCATTTCTGCAGTACGTTCAAATTCAAATGTACCACACGCATCTCGTGCAATTTCAACCGTAATATCTGGCGGATATGATGCTAGCTTTTGTCTCGCAATGGTACTTTGCATCGCATCAAAGGCTTGGTTAGCAATATCATACATCCCTAAATCAATTCTTGATGTTTTTGCTGTTAAAGAACCAAAGTAGTCACTGACTTTACGGTGAAATGGCATATCTTCTTCTTTTGAATCTTCAGCTGAAATATTTACTTGGTTAACTTCAAAGTCATCAATACTATGACTGATTTCTCCTGCTAAATTAACCGCTAACGTTATATCTGAATGGTCACCGAACGTTGGAGCGATCGGCACCGGGTTTAGCACCCCACCATCAATTAACGTCTTACCATTAAATTCAATTGGCATTAAATACAAAGGCAATGAAATAGACGCTCTAATAGCTTGCAGCAAAGAGCCTTTTTGTAACCATACTTCTTTTTCATTACTGATATCAGCCGCAACTGCGGTATAAGGTATAGAAAGATCTTCAATATGAAGGTCTCCTAAAATATCCCCAAGGCGATTCATCACTTTTTCACCTTTAATTAAACCACCTTTGCCCCAGTTAAAATCCATTAAAGAGACAATATCTAATTTAGTTATTGTGCGCATCCACGCTTCAAACTCATCGAGCTTACCTGCAGCATAAACGCCTCCAACCACAGTACCAATTGAGCAGCCTGAAACAGATACAATCTCAAAATTATGTTCTTCTAACCAGCGAATCACACCAATATGAGCAAGCCCTCTCGCCCCTCCGCTACCAAGAACAAGCGATACTGTTTTTTTTCTCATGGTTTTTCTCCCTTCCATGATGTGAATTACTCAGCTTTAATATCCAAAAACTGCGCATTTAACACTTGTTGTAAATCTTTTGGAGCAAGACCAATATCTAGTCCCCTTTTACCACCACTAACATAAATGGTTTCCAGAGATTCAGCGGTAATATCAATAACTGTTTTTAAACGCTTCTTTTGGCCAAGAGGACTGACACCACCAAGTACATAACCGGTTGTCTTTTGAACTACGGCAGGATCAGCCATTTTTGCTTTTTTACCTTTAACCGCTTTTGCAATTAACTTCATACTAAGTTGCTCTGCAACAGGAATAATACCTACAACGAGCTCTTTTTCATCCACTTGTACAACTAATGTTTTAAATACTTCTTTTTGATCTAACCCCAACTTTTCGGCGGCCTCAAGACCATATGCTTGAACTTTAGGATCATGATGATACTCAAGCACCTGATGTTCAATTTTTGCTTTTTTTAATAATTTTGTTGCCGGTGTCATGGTGTTACGCCTTAAAAATAATTCTATGCTTTGAAATAGGTTCGTTCAGGTCGCCCAACGCTGCCATAAGAAAGATCAGCACTTAATTCTCCTGAACTAATTAAATACTCTAAATAGCGACGAGCTGTGGTTCGACTTGCACCGATTAATTCTCCTGCTTGATCTGCCGTTAATTGCTTTTCAATATGAAATAGCTGACGCACCTTATCGAGTGTTACGCCATCAATACCTTTGGGTAATCTTATTGTTTGAGTACTGGTATTAGAATGCAACATGGCGTCAACCATGGATTGATCAATATCAACTCGCTCTGTAAATTGTTTCTTTTGCTGTAAATATTTATTAATTGACTCTTCTAAACGACTAAAAATAACCGGTTTAAGAAGATAATCAATCACACCACCACGCATTGCTTCTTGTAAGGTATTCATATCTCTATCTGCGGTAATTAGTATTACGTCAGGAGACGATTCTTTTTGACGCAATTCTCTTAAAATTTCGAGTCCATTGCCATCAGGAAGGTAAATATCCAATAACACTAAATCAGGCGTTAGCACATCAAGTAACGTCATTGCCTCATCTTTACTTGCCGCAATACCTATAACTTCTAGTGACTCTATTTTTTCTAAATTACGTCGATGAATTTCGGCAATGCCAATATCATCTTCGACAATAATAATCCGTATATTCTTATTCACACAATTTCCTTTTGCTTATATATCGGCAATTAAGACAACTTTTTGGGTAAATAAATCGTCATGACGGTGCCTGCTTCAATCTCACTACTTACAGTCAATTCACCTCGGTATTGCTCAACTAATTGATGAATCAAATGCAAACCAACACCACGCCCGTGCTCAGATTTCGTTGACACACCTTTTTGCGTCAGTTGCTCTAACGTCAGTGAATCAGGCAAACCGCAACCTTTATCTTCAACTTCAATAATGACTTCTTGGCCAATATCCGTAATGCTCACGATAACTGGAGAATATGGGAGTTCTTGTTTTGTTAATGTCGCATCAAAAGCGTTATCAATAAGATTACCAATGATCGTCACTATGTCTTCCGCACGAATATGCTCCGGTAACGTATCAAGCTGTGTTCCTTCTTCTATGTCTAACGTAAGTCCTAATTCTCGCGCTCTTTCACTTTTTCCAAGGAGTACCCCTGCAATCATTGGCTCTGAAATACTTTCCCTTAAAAACTCAATTAATTTTTGATAGCGTAAACTTTCTTGTCCTATAATTTGCTGAACTTCTTCTATTTTCCCTAATTGGATTAACCCACTAATTGTATTCAATTTATTTCGGTGTTCATGAGTTTGAGAACGAAGCAAGTCTGCATATTGTTTTACTTGGGATAATTGACTCGTCAGTTCACTGATTTCATCTTTACGTCTAAAGCTAGATACCGCACCAATCACCTTACCATCCATTTGGATCAACTCTCGGTTAGCAATCACAGCCTGCCCATTCAAAAGTAGCTCAATATCATGTTCAGATTTATGTGTTACTAACAACTTAGTCAAATCACTGTCCGGTAATACCTGAACAAACGGTTTATTTATTGCGATGTTGGCGTCAATTCCCAATATCTCACAGGCACTGTTATTAATTGAACGTAATTTCCCGTCAGCATCAATACTTAATACGCCTTCTCGTAACGTCGATAATGTTACTTGTTGTTCTTTATATAGGCGACCGAACGCTTCAGGCTCAAATCCAAAAATTGATTGTTGAAAACGCCTAGCAATAAAGTTTGCGATAATGGCATTAGCAAAAATAACCAATACCGCCATGCCCAAGAAAAAACCAAGGAAATGAGACACTTTGGTATCAATACTCGTAAGCAAATACCCAACAGAAACGACCCCAATAATATTACCGTCTAAATCAAATATTGGCGTTTTTCCTCGAACAGACTTTCCCAGTGAACCTTTTGCGTATGACACATAAGATTGCCCAAATTGCAAAGCTTGCTGGTTATCACCTCCTTGCATTGGTTTGCCTATTCTCTCTTTTATAGGATGAGCAATCCGGATCCCATCAATGTTACCAACCACTATAAATGCAGCGCCAATTGATGATCGCAAACGTTCTATTTTATTTTCAATTAATCTCGGAGCATTTTGCTCAACAGCTTTAATAACTAATGGAGACTGAGAAATAAATCGAGCAATACCAAGTGCTTTTTCACCACTGTCTTGTGATTCCCAATGCTTGATATATAAAAAAGCACAAAAAGATAAAATCAATAACTTCCCTATACCTGAAATCGTCATAACGGATAATAAACGACGCCGGAAACTTAAGTTACGCCAAGACATGAATCGCTATTCCTTGCTTATAAAACTGACAATAAATCGTATCACAAACCATTAACCTAATCTTAAAGCTTGCTCATACTCTTGATCACACCTTATAAATAATTCAGTCAATTCTGAGTTATTTTTATGGAATAGATTCTGTATCACCTCAATTATGTGGTATAAAAAGCACGCTTTCTTTTCTGATGTTTTAACTACTTCCTATAGGTTCCCGTTATTATGAAAAGCGATATTGAAATCTGCCAAACTGCGACACTTACACGAATGAAAACGATTGCGTCAAACTTAGGGCTGCATGATGATGACATTACTCCGCAAGGTCCATTTAAGGCAAAAGTAAATATCGACGCCTTAAAACGATTAAAAACAGAACCAAATGGTAAGTTAATTTTAGTAAGTGCTATCACTCCGACACCACTTGGTGAAGGTAAGACAGTGACCACAATCGGACTTGCGCAAGGGCTGGCGAAATTAGGGGAATCTGTCAGTGCTTGTATTCGACAACCATCAATGGGACCTGTTTTTGGTGTGAAAGGAGGAGCTGCTGGTGGTGGTTACAGTCAAGTTGCTCCAATGGAAGAGTTAAACTTACATTTAACTGGTGACATTCATGCTATCACTGCTGCTCATAATCTAGCTTCTGCTGCCATTGATGCTCGTATCTATCATGAACAGCGTTTAGGTTATGACGTTTTCTCAGAAAAAAATGAGTTACCCGCTTTACGTATTGACCCTGAACGCGTGGTCTGGAAGCGTGTAATGGACCACAATGATCGTGCTCTTCGCATGGTAACCATTGGCAAAAATGAAGATGGCAAAACCATTAATGGCTATGAGCGTGAAGATGGATTTGATATTACTGCAGCTTCAGAATTAATGGCTATCTTAGCACTTGCAACCGATTTACAAGATTTACGCCAACGAATTGGTCGTATTGTTGTTGCTTATAATTTAGATGGTGAACCAGTAACAACTGAAGATTTACAAGTCGCTGGTGCAATGACGGTAACCATGAAGTTTGCAATTAATCCAACATTGATGCAGACATTGGAAGGTGTACCTACCTTTGTTCACTCTGGACCATTTGCAAATATTGCCCACGGTAACTCATCAATCATTGCTGATAACATCGCTTTAAAATTAACGGATTATACCGTTACCGAAGGTGGCTTTGGCTCAGATATGGGATTCGAAAAAGCCTGTAATATCAAAGCACCGTTATCAGAAAAATCACCAGATTGTGCGGTTTTAGTCGCAACATTACGTGGTATTAAAGCCAATTCAGGTCTATTCCCTCTATCACCAGGCCAATCGCTACCTAAAGAATTATTTGCTCCAAATAAAGAAGCATTAGATGCGGGTCTTGATAACTTATTATGGCACATCAATAACTGTGCTAAATACGGTTTGCCTGTCGTTGTCGCTATTAACCGATTCCCGGAAGACACTCAAGAAGAGCTAGATTCATTATTAAATTGGGTTTCTAATTTAGACATGAATGTCGATGTAGCAATTAGCGAAGCGTTTGTTAAAGGCGGTAACGGTACATTAGAGTTAGCTGAAAAAGTAATTAAAGCGTGTCAACAAGAGACACAATTTACTCCTTTATATACTTCTGAGATGAACCTATTCGATAAACTTAATGCTGTGGCAATAAAAGGTTATGGTGCTGAACGAGTCGAATTATCAGAAAAAGCCCAGCAACAATTAGCGACATTTGAAAAATTAGGTTACCAATCATTATCTGTCTGTATGGCAAAAACACCTGCTTCTATTTCTACAGATGGAAATATCAAAGGTGCGCCAACGGATTTTGTTGTGCCTATCAGAGAATTAAAACTCTGTGCAGGTGCTGGCTTTATCTATGCATTATGCGGAAATGTAATGACAATGCCGGGGTTACCAGAAAAGCCAGCATTCATGAATTTGGATATTGATGGCGATGGTAACATCGTTGGATTAAGCTAAGATCACATAACTTAATGTAGATCATGTTCTATGTGTTACATTTACTGTTAATCTAGCTTCAACTTTTTATACAATTTTAATTATAATTTTTGAGGTTATCCTAATGGATATGACAAATGCTCAACGCTTAATCCTTTCAAACCAGTACTACTTAATGTCTCAAATGGACCCTGCAAATGCAGAAAAGTACAAACGCCAACAACTGATTGTTGAACGTGGTTATGAATTACAAATTCGCGAACTTGATAAAGACTTTGGCTGCATTACAGAAACAGAATGTCGTGAAATTATCGACTTCATGGAGATGTACCATGCAATGCAAGAGTCTTACAATATGCTTTCTGAAGAATGCCAAGCAAAAGTAGATGCTCGCCGTCTTCAATTCTTAGGTTTTGATATTGCAACTGAAGCACAACAAGTAAACTATGTTCGTTTCTTAACAAGCTCGGAAGGCTTATACCCTCAGTTTGATAAAGCAGACCACCACTTTAATAGCCAAATGCCAATGCTTGATAAGTACCGTCGTATGCTAACAACATGGCGTAACTGTCCTCGCCAATATCACCTATGTTCAACGGAATTAGCGCAAATTTTTAACGCATAATTCAGCTAACATGAAACCAATTTGAATCCTCGCCTTTGCGGGGATTTTTTATACCCGCTATACACTCACAAAACTAATAAACAAAAAAATCCTCACTGACGGATCAGTGAGGATTGAGCTTCTAACCTGATTGATAGTTAACTAAAAATCCACCCTTATAGATTAACAGTTGTATCAATATTATTGGTCAGATTAGAATTCATAGCGAAGACCTAAGTGGTAGTAATCTTCTTCAGCGTTATTCCACGTCATAACAGCTGGAGCTCCCAGTCCTGTTCCATTTTCACCGTTACGCATTACATAGCTTGTGTAAATAGAAGAACGAGCCGTTAAGTGATATTGAACTTCTAATGTTGTATCTTTGTACTCTGTTTCATCACCACCAGTATTCTCTAGTGCACGGTAGCCAGCACGAGCTGTCCAATCATCATTAATGTTATATACAGCAGTTAACTCGTAACTCTTATCTTTAGAAGTACCCGAGATACCTTGCCCTTCAATTTCATCTTGGTTATACATTGCACCAAGTGTTAATGCATTTAGTTTATATTGAAGACCTGCGCCCCAGAAAGTGTAATCACGGTTTGCATTGCTACCTGTATCACCAGTGCTGTTCGCTTGATATGCTGCAATTGGGATTAATTGACCAGCATCACCCATATCAAATGTGTAACGAGCTGCGGCATTGTAAGAGCCATCTTGATTAGACTCAGAGTTACCTAAAATGTAAGCAACAGACATATCAAAAGCACCAAAGCTGTTTTGATACTGAATTGTACCGTCTTGACGGAAAGTTTGAGCCGCTGAGTTATCAACAAGTTCTAACTGACGACCTAAAATTACATCAGATGCAGCAAATACATCACCTACATCAGAAAGCATGATAATCCCAGATGCAACGCGGCCGAAAGTTACTTTACCCGCTTCAGATGCATCAATACCAGCCCAAACATAACGAGGAGTGAAACTGTTATCTGTACCACGTTGCTCTGCTGCACCAACTGAATATTCTGCCCAACCAATTACAGAAACTTTATCATTAACTACTTGAGAGCCACCAAGACCAATACGTGCATCAAAATTACCAACAGCATCGCCATCTTCACCCATACCAGCACGGTCAGTAATATTGAAACCTAAACGGCTATATACATCGATTGTCGAACCATCTTCTGCTGTATATACAGTTGCAGCTGATGCTGAGCCAGCCATTAATAGTGCTGGTACCGCTAGTGCTAAAAGTGTCTTTTTCATGTTCTATACCCTATATATTTAAATTTTATATTGATTTGATGGTTCTTTTAATGAACACCAAACTCAAGAATTCTTGCATTCCATACATGTTTTCTGAATCCGTTGACAACAATCATGCAATATTAATTCGCATCACAAAATTAATAGGGGAAATAATTTGAAGGGGCTCAAAAACACAGCACATAAAAAAACAAAAAATATTTTAAAACATATAGATATGAAGAATTGATAAATTTAACTTTTAGGAAAATTTGCCTCCAACTTGTTTTACGTCACAAAATAACACTTATAAAAGAAAGCTTATGGTGATCAAAATCACTCTATTTTTACAACAAAAAAGGTCTTATTAGCTTCTATTAGGAGGTGTATTTGAAGTGAATCACATTATTAATTTTGAGAGTAAAAATAAATAGACCAAAATTATTTTCACTGATAGTTCTTTTTATTCAATAAACGAACCAGTACACTGCTGCTTCTCTTTAATTCTAGGTATGGTTATGTCTTATCAATGTCCTTTGTGCCAGCATGAGTTGCACTTTTCTAACAATCAATATCGTTGTGAAAACAATCATCAATTTGATAACGCGAAAGAAGGTTATGTAAACCTAATGCCTGCTCATCACAAACGCTCTAAAAATCCAGGCGATAATAAAGAGATGATGCAAGCAAGACGCGCATTTTTAGAAGCTGGGCATTACCAACCAATGCAGCAAAAAGTTGCTGATTTATGTCAACAGTATGTCACCAGCGATTCAGCCTCTTTACTGGATATTGGTTGTGGTGAAGGTTATTACACCTCCAAAATAGCAGCTCAACTGGATGGTAAAGAAGCACAGGTATTTGGTTTAGATATTTCGAAAGTAGCTATTAAGTATGCAGCGAAAAGATATTTAAACTGTAAATTTAGTGTAGCTTCAAGCCATCGTTTACCTTTTGCAGATCAAAGCTTAGATGGCGTTGTTCGCATCTATGCTCCTTGCAAGGGCGAAGAATTGCATCGTGCAATTAAAGATGGAGGCTACCTATTTACAGTAACCCCTGCAGGCCATCATCTATATGAATTACGTGAAGGGGTTTATGGTGATGTTCGCTTACACGATGAAGAACCAGAAAATATAAATGGATTTGAACTTATTGAAGAGCAGAAATTAACTTACCATATGCAATTAAATGGTACAGAAGCGTTACAGCTGCTTGATATGACGCCATTCGCTTGGAAAGCAACTTCTGAGTTTAAAATGAACCTAAAAGCGTTAGAAAACTTCAATTGTAAAGCCGATTTCATGATTCGAGTTTACAAAAAATAGCCTTATCTCAAAAATAAGACACCACATAATCCTATGATAAATAAGGAATTATGTGGTGTTTTTTATTTCCCTGTCGAAAAACCCTCAAGCTTGTTCTCATTTTTAAAGCATTCCTGTCTACACTATAAAAACGCAGCGTGAAAACTTGATGTAGATCACAATACATCGATAAAACAAACTTTATCGAACTTCAAAGAGCATTATTTGGAGAGCTATTGTCTGGTCTGATACTTACATAATAATCAATATGGATGAATCTTATGAAGTACTTACTTTCTTGCGCATTGCTGCTTATCTCTTGTAACTGTTTTGCTAAATTTGATGGTCTTTATCTATCATCAGGCTTGGCTAAATCATCACTTACTCTTAACGGTGCTGAAATTGATTTAGATGACGGATTATTTATTAAAGCAGGCTACCCATTTATGCTTGCTCCAGAGTATTACCTTATTGTTGAACTTGAATACAATAAACTGGGTGATTATGAACATCATTATTCAAATGGCGCTAATTACGACAACACAGAGGTCGAAGCGAGCTCTATAGGAGCAAACTTAAAATACCAATCTTATTTGTTTGATACAGAGTTTTACCTAGCAAGTATTTTAGGTGTACATCAATATTCTTTAGACTTAATGGTTGATACGTATTCTCAAAATACGCTAAATGGAAAAACAATTACCACAACCATTACGGGTGAGAATTCAATTAGTGAAGTAGGTTTATCGTATGGAGTTGAACTAGGATACTCGCTGCCCTACTCTCTAAATATTGCAGCGAGTTATACAATGGGACGTATTATTGCTAATGGGATCGGAATAGACTTTATTACCAGTCAGGTTACATTAAGTTACGTCTTTTAAAGGATTTTGGTGATCTGCTCTTAACTCTTTATCTTTAACTAACGATTGTTTCAATAAGGCAGAATAAAGGGGTTGACCACCCAAAGCCTGAGCAATAAACGTTGCGCCTAATGTCGTTACCAATAAAGGTAAGATTAATTGGTAATTATTGGTCATTTCCACAACAAGAATCACACCAGTCACAGGGGCTCTAACCGTTGCAGCAAACAGTGCGCCCATACCAGCAATAGCGTAAACACCTGGTTCAGCTATCCAACCAGGGAACCAAGCTGACATCACTACACCATAAGATAAACCAAGCAATGTACCTAAAGCTAACATTGGCGCAAAGATACCACCGGGTGCACCCGATGAAAAACAAGCAACAGTTACAATAACTCGAAGAACAAAGAAACCTACCATAATTATCCAAGTCATTGGGCTGTAGAACATTTCAGTAATGATCTCCATACCACTGCCCGATAGCTTAGGGGCAACTAAATGCAATAATGAAAATGTTGCACCAAAAATCGCCCCCATAAATACAATTCGAGATAGCTTATTTTGATGATATTTTTTAACTTTAGCAGTCCCTTTTAAAATCCATTTATTAAAGTTAACCCCTATAATGCCAAAAATAATCCCTAGAATTGCAAACAAGATAAGCGATCTTAGTGGTGGAACTTCAAAACTTGGTATCGTTAAAAAGGCCTCTTGTCCATGTAATGAACGCATGACAATCGTTGCAACCGCCGTTGCCAATGTCACACATTTAATTGAGGTAATGTTATATCTAAATTGTGGACGCATCTCTTCAACGATGAAAAGAATACCTGCTAATGGCGCATTAAAAGCTGCAGCCAAGCCAGCAGCAGCACCAGCAGCAGTTAATATATGTGAAGAATGGCTGAATCGTTTACCTTTACAAGCAACCATTCGACCAACTGCACCACCAATTTGTATAGATGGACCTTCACGTCCTAACACCATACCTGAGCCAATGGTTAATGTACCGGCTATAAATTTAACAGGTAATACTCGATGCCAACGAATCTCATGAGTGCCATCCAATGCACCCTCAATGTGTGGAATACCACTACCTGCTACTTCTGGGGCAAATTTAAACGTTAACCAAAAACCTACCGCAGCCATTGCAGCGCCAGCAACTACAGCACCAACAGGGGCAATAAATTCAGAGTATGGAAGCGAATCAAGAAAATGTAAGCGTTGTTCGCCAATTAATCGAATAGACGCTTCGAACATTGCAACAACAGAACCAGCAATACCGCCAACTAGAGCAGATAAAAACAGCAGTGCATAGTAATCAGTTTGTGTGGTTAAAAATTTTGGGGTTGTGCGATGTTTAAGCATCCCACCTTGAAAGAAACGAAAATTGGGTGATTTTGGCATTTATCGAATCAACTTAGCACTTAAAGAGCATTGGCAACATTATTAGAATAAAGATCACAAATAATTATACGCTTCAGCAGCCGATAGACCCTAACCATTTACAAAAACTTAGATTGATTAAATGACCAAGATCGACCTTTGATATAAATCAAATAAATAACTCCTAGTTATTCTGTTACAAAACAAATAACAATAATTCCCATGAGATATAAAAAGCCCGCAGAATGGTGTAATTCTGCGGGTTTCAAATAAAAGTAAAAGCTTAATAACAAAAAATTAATACAAACGGCTACCGTCTGGACGAGAGCGTAGTAAGTTTAATACCCACATATATTGCTCAGGGCGCTCAGTAACTAATTGTTCAATTGCAATATTCATTGCTCTAGCATCTGTTTCTTCATCACCAGATGGGAAATCAGCGATAGCAGGCAAAGTAATAATTTCAAACTGACCTGTTTCAGAATTATAAGATGGCAACATTGGTACTACTTTCGCTTTTGATAAGCGAGCCAGTTTACCAAACCCTTTTAGTGTCGCTTTTTGAGTCGCAAAGAAAGGAACAAATACGCTATTTTGGGGACCATGATCTTCATCTGGTAGGTAATAAGCTAAGTAGCCCTCTTTGATCGCCTTAATTAACGGTTTAATACCCGCACTACGAGCATAGATCTTACCGCCATATTGCATTCGCTGAACGTGCATTAGCCAGTCTGTAATTGGGTTTTTCTGTGGTTTCATCATAGTGGTTACATGATAACCACGAGAAGCTAATAAGATAGCTGGAAAATCAATAGCCCACGCATGAGGTGCTAAAATAATGATGTTTTCTTTCTGTTCAAGTAAAGGAAATAAATTATCTCCTCCCACAAAAATACCACGTTTTTCATTATGCTTACGGCTACGAACAAGCAACTCAGAAAAACCAAGCATAACTTGAGCACCCGTAATATAAGTATCTTCAAGTAGTTTCTGTTGCTCTTGTTCTGATTTTTCAGGAAAACAGGTCGCAATATTTAACTTAGCACGCTTAATACCACCACTTGGTTTCTTAAGTACTAATTTAACGATTTTCGCTGCTAATTTGTCACGTAATCGAAATGGAATAAAAGCCAAAATAATAGCAAAACCAATCCCAAGCCACGTTGGCCAGTATCTAGGATGAAGGAATGCCCATTGAAAAGTTGGGTTATAAACGTTTTTATCGATTTTTTCAGTCATGAATTGCTTCACTGTCTCATTATTATAAGTGAGTTATGATATAACAAAGCATTGCTGATAGAAACCTAGGAGATAGGGATGGCTTTCCAATTACACCCACGTTTGCAACAAGACTGTATTGTTTTAGGAAATTTACCTTTATGTAAGGTACTTTTAATTAAAGAAGATATTGGCCCTTGGTTAATTTTGGTACCAAGAATTGAAGAGTTAAAAGAAATTCATCACATGACTGATGAGCAACAGATCCAATTTATTAAAGAATCAAGTGCGGTTGCTCAACTATTAGAAGATAATTTCTCGCCTGATAAAATCAATATCGGTGCATTAGGTAATTTAGTGCCTCAACTGCATATTCATCACATTGCCCGCTTTACTACTGATGTCGCTTGGCCGGGACCTGTATGGGGGAATACAACGGGTATTATCCGTGCGCAATCTTCTCAAACTCAACTAGTTGATCTACTAAGAGATAAGCTAAGTAATATTACAGGCTTTAAGGGCTAAATTTATATAAGAAACAAAAAAGGCAGTGATCTCTACACTGCCTCTATTTACTAACACTTATTCTTCATATTCATTAAGCGTGTTGTAATTCATCCCACAGCTCAGCAACAATAATACGGTCTGCTGGAGATAATTCTGATTTTGCTTTTTCAAGACTATCATTAATATGACTTTTTAAGATCTCGATATCGTTAATACCTTGCTCTTCGCAATTAGCTACTGATAACGAAATATGACCACGTAAGTAGCCACCTGCAAATAACTCATCATCAGATGCCGATTCAATTCGAGCATCAATTAATTCAAGCATTTTTTCTTCAAATTCAATGATCATCTTTTTCCTATTGGACAATAAATTGTTCTTTAGTTAATGGGGCTATTTGATAAAACTCGCGCAATGCATTAGACAGCATATCAACTCGTGGTGGTAATCCACTATCTAAAATTGCCATTACTTCATTATGTACTTTTGCCATGAATGCTAAACGATCTGGTTCAAAATCGCCATTCAAGTTATCGCAGCTAACGTTAAATTTTAATCCTGCGCTTAATGACAAAATCCATTCATACGCTTGTGGTCGAATTTCAACTTTTTCAAACTCAGCTTGCACTTGTTCTGTACGTCCATCAGGCTCATACCAGTAACCGAAATCTTCCAATAATCGACGTTCAGGTCCAGCAACACACCAATGTGCTATTTCATGCATACCTGATTGATAGAAACCACGAGCAAAAATAATACGATGATAAGTAAATTCATCATCAGCAGGTAAATAGATAGGTTCATCACCACCAAGCTCAAGCTTAGTGTTGAAAGAATCATAAAAGGTATTATTAAAAATAGAGATTAAATCTTGGTATTGGTGCAACATGCCACGAGCTTCAAATTATAAATTGAACGACATTCTACCGCATGAATATTAAAAGACATATGTAGATAAATTTTTTTTATCTTCTTTTTCAAAATTATTCATTATGTGTAAAAAGATCGAACTGATACTCTCCGCAAAAATTACCTATGTGAATTATTTTATCCCTTTTTATTTGGAGCTATCAAAGCTGTGAATGACATCACTTTAGATTTAACCCAATTACTCGATTTAGGTCCTTTTTCTTGGACTGCGATTTTTGCTTGTGCATTTAATGGCTTTCTTATTGGCACAGAGCGCCAAACACGTGGAAAACCTGTAGGAATAAGAACCTCAATTTTAATTATTTCGGGCACTTACTTCTTTCTTGCTATGGCGGTATCGCTATCACCAAATACATTAGATCAAGCAAGAGTATTAGGACAAATTATTACCGGTGTCGGTTTCCTAGGCGCAGGTGTAATGATGACTCTTGATGGAAAAATACATGGCGTAACGTCTGCGGCCATTATTTGGGTACTTGCAGCTTTAGGTATGATGATAGCACTAGGTTATATACAGCAATCCATCATTATTACTTTATTAGCTCTGTTCGTATTGTTAGGGATTGATAAGCTTGAAAATTCGTTCAAAAGTTTACGCCGTGGTGTACACCAAAAAATTCTAAATATCAGAACACACAAACCAAAAGCTCAAAAAATAGACATTAGACATAATAAAAACTAATCCGAATTAATTCAGAATAGTTTTTTTCATTCGTCATTAGTCGTTTAATTACATAAAATCTGTGGCTTCTTTTTTCGCCTACTTGGCACGTTACGGTATTAGAAAATGTTATTAACAATTCTTTATATTATTGGGATCACCGCTGAAGCTATGACAGGCGCATTAGCTGCCGGTAAGAAAAAAATGGATTGGTTTGGCGTAATGCTGGTTGCAAGTGTAACTGCGATTGGCGGTGGTACTGTACGAGATATCCTTCTTGGACACTACCCTATCGGATGGGTGAAAAACCCACAGTTTCTAGTAATTACGTGCATTGCGGGTGTATTAACTACTTGGATCGGCCCATGGGTGGCTAAGAACCATCGCTTCTTTGTTTTACTTGATGCGATTGGCCTTATCGTATTTAGTATCATCGGCTCTCAAGTTGCGTTAGATATGGGACTACACCCACTAATTTGTGTTGTTGCTGCTATCGTAACTGGTGTATTCGGCGGTTTACTTCGTGATCTTTTCTGTCGCCAACAACCTATGGTATTACATAAAGAGCTATACGCATCCGTCTCTTTATTATCTGCTGTTTTATACATTGGCTTACTTCATTTTGGCGTTGATGAGCTAATTACCACGATTGTCACTATCGTTATTGGTTTCTCTGCACGTATGGCTGCAGTTAAATTTGGTTGGTGTTTACCAGTATTCCACTTGGATATTGGAGAAGAGCAACCAGAAACGATTGAAAAAAGATAAACCCTAAAGAGACTCGATTTTAGGGACGAGTAAGATCAGAAAGAGCCAGATTGAATATAACGTCCAATCTGGCTCTTTTTATTTATGTCAGTAGTAGAGACTATTCTCTCCGCTTTTAACTCGCTCTTGCTCGTCCCTAAAAACTAGTCCCTATCTCCTACAACTAAATCTTAGGCGTTTCTGTTTGAACACCAAAGTTTTGTCCACGATGACGTACTAAGTGATCCATTACAACAATCGCTAGCATCGCTTCTGCAATTGGTACAGCACGAATACCAACACATGGATCATGACGACCTTTAGTTATCAATTCTGTTTTTTCTCCGCTGCGAGTAATGGTTTCACCCGGAACCGTAATGCTTGACGTTGGTTTTAAGGCAATATGAGCCACAATATCTTGGCCAGATGAAATACCACCTAGAATACCACCTGCATGATTTGAGCTAAAACCTTCAGGCGTTAAAGGATCACGATGTTCAGAACCACGCTGATTAACCACTTCAAAACCATCGCCAATCTCAACGCCTTTAACAGCGTTAATCCCCATAAGGGCATGAGCAACATCTGCATCTAAACGATCAAATACAGGCTCACCTAAACCAACAGGAACGCCTTGCGCTACAACCGTGATCTTTGCTCCAATAGAGTCGCCTTCTTTCTTTAATTTACGAATAAGCTCATCAAAAGCATCAACTTTACTCGCGTCAGGACAGAAAAAAGCATTATTTTCAATTTCATTCCAATCAACAGAATCGATCGATACATCGCCCATTTGTGATAAATAAGCTCGAATCTCAATACCAAACTCTTGCTTCAAATACTTTTTAGCTACTGCACCTGCTGCAACACGCATAGCCGTTTCACGTGCCGAAGAGCGACCACCACCACGGTAATCTCGTTGCCCATACTTCTGATGGTAAGTGTAATCAGCATGACCTGGACGGAATTTATCTTTTATCTCAGAGTAATCTTTAGAGCGTTGATCTGTATTTTCAATTAATAGACCAATAGAAGTACCCGTTGTTTTTCCTTCAAAAACACCAGATAGAATCTTCACTTCATCCGCTTCGCGGCGTTGTGTGGTGTATTTTGATGTCCCCGGTTTACGACGATCAAGATCAACTTGTAAATCAGCTTCGGTTAATTCCAAACCTGGAGGGCAGCCATCAACAATGCAGCCTAACGCTAACCCGTGGCTTTCACCAAACGTCGTTACTCGAAAATGTTGTCCTATAGAATTTCCAGCCATTACTTCCTCTGTAAATATAAGTGATTAGTCATCATTCACCTGACTAACAATCAGTTCTTAATAAAACCATATTGGCTTGAATCGTATTGAGAGTAAACCCCTATCCCAAGGTTTATCTTTCAGTTATTGGATTTTTTAATTTTCATTCTTTTTTGCCACCTTAACCTTACAACGGCAAAATGTGACCGCCATTCCAAAAATATGGTAATATAACTCTCAGATTGAAGAATAAATGAATTTAAAAAACTTAAAACTTGCTATTAAAAATAAAAATTGAACATTTTTGATACAAAAAAGCAAAAGTTTTCAATTTTACTGTCGATATAATTATCAGTAGCAAGTAATTGGCACTAATCCTGCTATATACAATATGTAGTTAATTTAATGGATATCAATTCAATGAAACTGATTCGTTTAGTTAAAAAAGCATTAAGTAAGAAGCATTCAAGTCAAAAACAACAAGAACTTCGCAGACGACTGGATTTTGCAATGTCACAAAGTAAACAAGCATAAAAAAAGCCCGATGTTTCCATCAGGCTTTCATTTAGATTAATTTGATTTAGTCGCGATAAAGAGCAAACTCATCAGCACAATCAAGAAGTTGCTGTTTAGTTAACATGAATACACCATGTCCACCTTCCGCAAACTCAATCCAAGTAAACGGAATGTCTGGGTATTGCTCCATCATATGAACCATAGAGTTACCCACTTCACAGATTAAGAAACCGTTATCCATTAAATAATCTGGTGCATTTGCTAAAATACGGCGAACTAACTTCAATCCATCAGTACCTGCAGCTAAGCCTAATTCAGGTTCATGCTCAAACTCTTCCGGTAAGCTGTTCATGTCTTCTTCATCCACATAAGGTGGGTTAGAGACAATAAAGTTATACTGATCTTTAGGAATATCACGTAATAGATCTGAACGAATTGGGAACACTTGTTGCTCCATACCATGATCTTGAACATTTTGTTCAGCAACCATTAGCGCATCCGTCGAAATATCAATCGCATCAACTTCCGCATTTGGGAACGCATGAGCACACGCAATCGCAATACAACCACTACCCGTACATAAATCCATAATACGTGTAGGCTCTTCGGTTAACCACGGTTCAAATTGTGTTTCAATCAATTCTGCAATTGGTGAACGAGGCACAAGTACACGTTCATCAACAAAGAACTCAAGACCACAGAACCACGCTTTATTCGTTAAATAAGCGGTAGGAATACGTTCATTAATACGACGAACAACACGCTCAACAATACGTAAACGCTCTGTTGACGTTAAACGTGATTCACGAACATGTGCTGGTACATCAATTGGCAAGTACAGTGTTGGAAGCACAAGTTGAACAGCTTCATCCCACGCATTATCTGTACCATGACCATAAAAAAGACCTGCGGCATTAAAACGACTTACCGTCCAACGCAACATATCTTGTAACGTATGAAGCTCAGCAACTGCCTCTTCTACAAAAATCTTATCCAAAATTGCCCCCAAAACAAGTTATAATACTGCTGTTAATTATTGGAATTTAAAAATGAGCAAAAACGACCACCTATCAGATGACGAACTTTCGCTGTTCCGTGAAGCAGTACAAGGCTCTAAAAAGTTGCAACAGGATACCATAATCCATCAACCGAGTAAGAACTTTAGCGACCTTCAACAGCAAAGAAAATCATTAAAAGAAGGGAAAAATGAAGAGTTTTTCTTTTCTGATGAATTTGTACCACTTCTGAGTGAAGATGGTCCGATCCGCTATGCCCGTGATGACGTATCAAAATACGAAGTAAAACGCTTACGACGTGGTGTATACGTACCTGATGTATTTTTAGATATGCATGGTATGAAACAAGATGAAGCCAAGCGTGAATTAGGCTCTATGATTGCTTATTGCCTTAAAGAAAATATCTCTTGTGCGAGTGTTATGCATGGTATTGGCAAACATATTCTTAAACAAAAAGTACCTCTATGGTTAGCCCAACATCCCGATGTAATGGCTTTTCACCAAGCCCCTCTAGAGTTTGGTGGTGCCGGTGCCATTCTAGTATTACTCTCAATACCTGATAGATAAAAAAAGATCCCACAGCCACTCAGCTCTGGGATCTTTTTTATTTCAGGTATTCTTTATCGCGACTTATGGTTGTTGTAACCAAAGCAGCTCACTTTTCCCGGTTGTATATGAATATTCAACACAAGACATTGCTGATGTTGGGAACATCGGAGGCATAATTCCCGGAACAAAATCAGCTGTAAGATAGCCAACTAATGGCAAGTGAGATACCAACAAAATATTCTCAATATCCTCAACGCTACCCAAGGCTTTTACATATTCAACCACATCATCTGAATCACCATAAGGAGTAATGTCTTCACATATTTCTACTTTGGCATCCGTCACATTCAAAATTGGCTTAATCGTATTCCACGTTTGTTGTGCTCGCACATAAGGACTAACTAATACATAATCAAATTGTACTTTATGTTCAGCCATCAACCATTGCGCTATTTTCGCAGATTGGCTTTCACCATGAGCGGTTAAATTGCGCTCTTCATCTGAAGGTGCATAAGCTTCTGCCTCACCGTGACGCATTATGAATACTTTCATTTATTCATTCTCAAATCATTACTAACTTCACAATAGTAGCAAGCAATAGTAAAAATAGGAAAGAGAGAGTTTGCTAGTCTGTGGTATCAGCGCCATAATTGATAAAATAATTATACAAATAATGTCAAAAGAGTTAGCCATTATATTCAATTGGTTATCTTATTATTGATAACCATAGTTAAACTCTGCATTCAATAATTGACTATAAAAATAAAGTCCTTACGCCTTAAAACAGGAGCACCCTGTGCATATCAGTCCGAATGATAAAAAACATTACCGCTTAATTGAGCTTGATAACAAATTGCCTGTCTTGCTCATTCAGGATGAAACAGCACCACGCTCAGCCGCCGCCCTTTCTGTTAATGTCGGTCACTTTGATGATCCTGATGATCGACAAGGCCTTGCTCACTTTTTAGAGCATATGCTGTTTCTTGGTACACAAAAATACCCAAAAGTTGGGGAATTCCACTCTTTCATTAATCAGCAAGGTGGCTCTAATAACGCATGGACAGGAACCGAAAATACCACCTTCTTTTTTGAAGTCTCGCATTCAGCGTTTGAAGAAGGACTGGATCGTTTTGGTCAATTTTTCTACGCCTCTTTATTCAATGAGGAAGCTGTAGATAAAGAACGTAATGCCGTTGATTCAGAGTATAAACTCAAACTAAAAGATGACGTTCGCCGTATTTATCAAGTTCATAAAGAAACCGTTAACCAAGCCCACCCTTTTTCTAAATTCTCCGTTGGTAGCATTGACACATTAGCAGATAAAAAAAACTCATCTATTCGTGATGAAATGCTCGCTTTTTATCAAGCACATTATTCTGCCGATTTAATGACTGCCGTTGTACTTGGCAATCGCCCTCTTTGTGAGTTAGAGCTATTAGCAACTCAATCTTTTGCATCCATCCCTAATCAAAACCTTGGACATAAAGAAATTAATGTTTCTTATGTCACACCAAAAGAACAAGGTTGCTGGATTAACATTGAACCACTAAAAGAAGTTAGAAAGCTAAGTCTTGCTTTTCATTTACCGAATCAAGATCGTTTTTATAAAACAAAACCGCTTAACTATCTTGGGCATCTACTTGGCTACGAAGGTGACGGTAGCTTAATGCTTTACCTGAAAAAATTAGGGTATATTCACTCATTGACTGCTGGTGGTGGGGTAAGCGGAAGTAACTTCAGAGAATTTACTCTTTCTTTTAACCTAACCGAAAAAGGCATGCTTCATCTTGATGAGATCATTCTCAATACTTATCAGTATATTGAATTGATTAAACAGCAAGGTCTTGATGAGTGGCGCTACAATGAAAAGAAAGCGGTATTAGAATCTGCATTTCAATTCCAAGAAAAAACTAAACCTCTTGATTTAGTCAGCCACTTAGTTATGAATTTACAGCGTTATCATAAAGAAGATGCCATGTACGCTGATTACATGATGGAAGGTTATCACGAACAACACGTTCTCGATCTGCTTGAGCAATTTACTCCTGAAAAAATGCGAGTCACGCTCGTCGCTCAAGATTTACAATATGATCGTAAAGATAAGTGGTATCACACCCCTTACTCTATTCAGCCATTAAGTGAAGCTCAAATAAAGAGTTGGAGCCATGCTGAACTGCATCCTGAACTTCATTTGCCAGAGAAAAACCCTTATATCTGCTATGAGTTAGAGCCTCAAGAATTAAATGAAACCACCGCTCTTCCAACATTACTTGAAGATCTACCTGGTTTTCGCCTATGGCATAAACAAGAAGAAGAGTTCCGAGTCCCAAAAGGCATGGTATACATTGCAATAGATAGCCCACATGCCATTTCTGATCCAAGAAAAATAGTAAAAACACGCTTATGTGTCGAAATGCTTATGGACGCACTCAGTGAGCAAACTTACCAAGCTGAAATTGCAGGAATGGGGTATAACCTATATTGCCATCAAGGAGGCGTAACATTAACGCTTTCTGGCTTTAGTCAAAAACAGCCCTTATTACTGGATGTGATATTAAAACGTTTTTCTACACGTGAATTCAGCGCTGAACGATTTGAGTTTATAAAAAATCAATTGATCCGTCATTGGGGAAATGCATCAAAAGAACGTCCAATTTCACAGCTTTTCAATGCATTATCTGGGATTTTACAACCAAATAACCCTCCATACCCTGTACTTCTTGAAGCATTAGAAAGTATTGAAGTGGATGATTTACCGAATTTTGTTCAAGCTATGTTCGCGGAATTGCACGTTGAGATGTTTGTCTATGGCGATTGGACTAAAGAACAAGCATTGGAATTAGGTCGTTCTTTAAAAGATACCCTACGAATGCAAAATCAAACTTATGGCGAATCATTCCGTCCATTGGTGATGCTTGGGGAATCAGGAACATTCCAAAGAGAATTAGTCTGTGATCATTCTGATTCTGCGCTTTTAGTTTATTATCAATCTCCGCAAGAAGATCCTCGCAGTTTTGCCCTTTATACTCTTGCAAACCATTTAATGTCGGCTTCCTTTTTCCATGAGATCCGTACAAAGCAGCAATTAGGTTATATGGTAGGAACAGGAAATTTACCTCTTAATAAGCATCCTGGATTAATTTTATACGTACAATCCCCAATGGCACCACCCGCTATTTTGCTTGATGCTATTGATGAATTTTTAAATGCTTTCTATATGGTTTTATTAGAGTTAAATGAGCACCAATGGCAATCCAGTAAACAAGGGTTAATCGATCAGATATCAGCTCCTGATACAAATCTACGAAGTCGAGCTCAACGTTTATGGACATGCATAGGAAATAAAGACACGAATTTTGATCATAAAGAGCGTGTCACTGAAGAGCTTAAGAGTTTAACGAGAATTGAAATGATCCGTTTTGTCGTTGGCATATTAAAACCAAGAACAGCGAATCGTTTAATCATGCATTCTCAAGGAACGGAACATCAGCAATATGACCGCTTAGATGTTGGCTTTGAAATTGATTCCATTGACCAATTTCAGCTCAGAAAAAAAGACATCAACCTCGGTTAATAATCTAAAATTCACGTCATAAAAATAAGGCCATCACAACGATGGCCTTTTAATTACATTGGTGTTATTACTCAATAAATCGATCACCGTATTTATCGGCATAGTTTCTCATTAAGGTCGCTAATTTCTCTTCCCCTAACGTATTCATATAAGTAAAAGGACCACCTAAAAATGGTGGGAAACCAATACCAAAAATAGCACCGATATCACCATCTCTTTCAGAAGCGATTATTCCTTCATCTAAACAACGTTTTGCCTCTGCCAACATAGGTAATACACAACGCATTGCGATTTCATTTTTGCTTAGTTGTGACTGCGGCTTGATATTTAATAAGGTATAAACCTCTTGATCAGGTTCTTTCTTTTTCCCTTTATAAACATAAAATCCACGTTTCGTTTTTTTGCCTAATCGCTTATCGTCTATTAATGTTTGAAATACATCAGGACTTCGGAATCTATCCCCTAATTCCGCCTCTAATATCGGCATAATTTTCGCACCAATATCTACTCCAACTTCATCTAATAATGAAATAGGTCCAACGGGGAATCCGAAATCCAATAAGGCTTCATCAAGCACCTCAATGGGTTCTCCTGCAAGTAACAGACGTGCCGCTTCATTCATATAAGGCGCAAGGATACGATTAACATAAAAGCCCGCAGAATCCTTTACAACAATAGGTGTTTTACCTTGTTGCTTAGCCAAAGCCACTACAGTTGAAATAGTTTCATCACTGGTTGCTGCATGGGGAATTACCTCAACCAATGGCATTTTTTCAACTGGACTAAAATAGTGTAAGCCAACAATGTTTTCAGGCTTTTGTGCTCCTTCGGCTATTTGGCCTATAGGAAGCGAAGACGTATTGGTTGCAAAAATAACGTCTTCTTTGCCTTGTTCTTGTACTGCTTTTACCATCTCTTGTTTTAGGTTTAAATCTTCAAATACGGCTTCAACAACCACATCTAACTTTTTAAAACCGTCAAACTCCGTCACTCCAGTTAGTTGCAACATTTGCTGTTGTAATTGCGCTTTTGAAATAATTCGGCGCTTTCTCAGCGTATCTAATCGTTGATAGTGATATTGGTAAGCATTAAGTAATCCATCATTATTGATGTCTTTTATTGTTACTTTCTTTTTCGCTTTAGCAATAGAAACATGGGCAATACCTCCTCCCATTAATCCACCACCTAGTACCCCAACATAATCGATGGATTTAGGTTCAGCGTCACTGCCTTTTTCCTTTTTCATCTCTGTCATGGTAAAAAATAAAGAGCGTAATGCCGCCGATTCTGGCGTCATGGCCAATCGAGCAAATTGTTCAGCCTCTCGTTGTAATCCTTTTTTCATCCCTTTATCTAAACCATGCTCGATACTATCTAAAATAGCGACAATGGCAGGATAATTACCACGAGCTTTTTTCTGTACTTGTTTTTCCGCTTGCGAAAAAATGACATTACGTCCTAATGGATTTCGAGATACCCCCCATTCTTTTGCACTCAATTTACGTTTCGCTTTTTTCTTCAAAGCAAAGTCCGCAGCTATACGAGACAAAATAGTATGAGGAACAGAAGCATCTACTACGCCTAATTTCAGTGCTTTTTTAGGTCTTAATTGCTTACCCGTTAAAATAATATCCAAACTTGGCAGTAACCCAATTAATCGTGGTAATCGCTGAGTTCCACCTGAACCTGGGAGTAACCCTAATTGAACCTCAGGTAAACCGAGTTTGGTTTTATTGTCATCACTACAAATACGATAATCACATGCTAAAGCTAGCTCTAATCCACCTCCTAGGCATGGACCATGTATTGCTGCAACCGTAGCAAATGGAAGATCTTCAATCCGCTGAAATAATTGCTGTCCTTTTTCAGCCAACGCTTGTGCTTCTGAGGCATTTTGGCAATTAGCTATCATATTAATATCAGCGCCTGCGATAAAATTATCGGGCTTACCTGATTTAATCACTAGTCCTTTAATGTGTGCTTGTTGCTCTTCAATCTCATCTAAAACTTGAGTCACTTGCTCAGCAAAAGCGGCTTGGAGTGTATTCATTTTTTCATTCGGAACATCGATGGTTAACCATGCAATTTGGTCATCATCTTTAGTCCATGCAAATGCACTGGTATTTTTAACGGCTTCAAGCGTATTATTTTTCGTTTCTAACGTCATTATTCAACCTCCAACACCATTGCTGCACCTAAACCACCAGCGGCACAAGCCGTATTTAATCCTAATCCACCACCACGACGTTTTAATTCTCGTAATGTTTGAATGATCATTCTGGCTCCTGTTGCTGCAAATGGATGCCCATAGGCTATTGACCCACCAAGGACATTAAATTTCTCCATATCAATTTCGCCAATGGCTTTATCTCTACCTAAACATTCTTTAGCAAATTTGTTTGAAGCAAACATTTTCACATTTGAAAGGGTTTGTGCTGCAAAAGCTTCATGCATATCAATTAAGGTAAGGTCTGATAATGAAATTCCCGCTTTATCCAAGGCCATTGGTGTCGCATAAGATGGTCCCATTAACATATCGTGATGTACATCTATCGCACTGAACGCAAACGAACGAATATAACCTAATGGTTCATAACCTAATTCTTTTGCTCGTTTTTCACTCATTAATAATAAAGCGGCGCCACCATCCGTTAATGGCGTACTATTAGCTGCAGTGACTGAACCATATTTACGATCAAACGCAGGGCGCAATTTGGCATAACTTGCTAGTTCTGAATCATGACGAATATTATTATCATGATCTAACCACGCGGTATAAGGTTCAGGGAAAGCGGTCATTACTTCATCTTGAATAAGCCCATCTTTCCATGCTTTGGCTGCAAGTGTATGTGAACGATGTGCTAATGCATCTTGTTCTTCACGTGTTATTCCATGACTTTTAGCCATTTGTTCTGCAGTTTGTCCCATAGAAATTCCCGTTGAATACTCAGCGACAGCAGGAGGAACAGGAGCAATGTCTTTTAATGATAAAGTGCGAAGAAGTGATAACTTTTGGTAAACGGTTTTTGTTTTACTAAGAGCGAGTAAAGTAGAAGCTAACTTTTTAGAGACACCAATAGGCAATACAGAGGAAGAATCTGCACCACCAGCAATACCAATATCAATCGTGCCGGCCATAATACTTTCCACTACATTAGCTGTAGTTTGAAAGCTCGTTGCACAAGCTCTAGTCACACTGTAAGCATCAGTACCTATATTCATCCCCGTACCCAAAACAATTTCGCGAGCAATATTCGGAGCTTCTGGCATTTGTACCACTTGGCCAAACACGACTTGATCAATTAATTTAGGGTCAATATCCGTTTTATCCATTAATGCCTTTACCGCTAACTTACCAAGATCTACAGCAGGTGTAGTGCTGAATGCTGTAGATTGTTTAGCAAACGGAGTTCGAATACCTGATACAACAGCAATACGATCACCTTGTCGTGTCGTTAACGGTTGATACTTACTTGAATTTAAGCTATTTGACATTGCTTCTCCTTGCATACATCAAAGGTGGTCAGACCTCAAATTGTAACCAAGTTGTTAATAAGATATAGTGATGATAATCACAGGCTCATCATAGAATAATGAATTTGGTCATGGGCTTAATTAAACGATAAATAGCAATACTTTTATTGGTATATAAATTTCGAGGTTATAGATAAGATATTAAGGAGGTTTTTGATCTAATTCTGTTTTTTTGGTAAAAAAAAACCACATCAGTCGATGTGGTCAGAATAAAAAACAATTAACGAGTAGCCAATTGTAAAAATCAGTTTCACCTGATAAGGAGAAAGTAAAGTCAGCCTTCAAAAGGAAATGTTATCTTGCTCAACGGGTTGATTACTCAACCAGATAACGAGATTAACTATAACGTTAATCTCAATTCATTTATTGAAATAGATCAATTTTATGTTCTTTTACTACTTTTTGGTCTTATGAATACAAAACCCACCTTCCGTTCATCAAACTGATATTTTTTCCTCATCATAAAATTAAAATACAAAAACGGGTTAAAAATCACGATTTTTCATTTAGTTAACCATTTTTTTGACGCCCAGTTAGAGCATAAGCTCTACTTTGACTTAAATAAACAATCTATAACTTTAAAATCAACAAGTTATAAATAAGAAAATAAAAATTAAAAAGCACAAAAAATAGAGTTAATGCTCTATTAACATCAATTAGAATGCCATTTACGAACAAATCACGCCCAGATCACGAATTTTAACGATTTTTTTCGCAGTGGTCGGATTTGTCGTCTATGCTCAGATCGTTATTATCTCGCCATCGAGATTTAAGTCTCAACTAAATAAATCTTTTCAGTCTTGAGAATTGAAAGGAAATAACAATACACGGAATATAATAATTATGAATAAGAAGCGTCTGTTTTCAAAAACACTTCTAGCAGCAACCATCACTCTTGCAACACAACAAGCTACTGCTGCCGGTTTCCAACTAAACGCACAATCAGCAACAGGCCTAGGCCGTGCATTTGCTGGTGATGCTGTAATCGCTGATAACGCCTCTGTAATGGCTCGTAACGCTGCTGCAATGGCTCTTTTTGATTCATCACAATTTTCTGGCGGTATCAACTACATCAAAACTGATATTGAAGTAAGTGATGTAAAATATGCAGGTCAATTAGCTGGTGGAGCTCCTATTGATGATGTAAACAATAGTAGCGGCACACCAGTTCCAAATATCTATTATGTACATCGTTTAAATGACAAATGGGCATTCGGTGCTGGTATTTACTCTAACTTCGGTACTGAAAATAATTTTGATGATAGTTTTGGTAAAGGATCAGGTAATGGTCTAGCAACAATTCCTGACGCTACTGTTTTTGGTGGCACCACTGAAATTAAAAGTGTGAACTTCGCTCTTGCTACTTCATACCGCATTAATGAGCAATGGAGTGTCGGTGGTGGTTTAGATATTATCTATGGCACAGGAACTCTTAAAAGAGAAGTCGTAATGACTAATCCTGCAACTGGTGATGAATTAGCTAGACAAAGTGCTGTAGATATTGATGCTTCTGGTACTGGTATTGGATTTAATCTTGGTACTGTTTATGAATTAGATGAACGTAACCGTTTCGGTTTCTCATACCATTACAGCCCTGAAATTGAAGCAGAAGATGGGAATCAAAAGGTAACACTACCTCTTCCTGACATGATTGAATTTTCTGGTTACCACGAAATCAAAGACACTAAATTTGCAGTGCATTACTCTGTTCAATACATTGGTTGGAGTGACTTTGATAAAATTGAATTCACCAATAACCCAAGCGGTCTAAGTGAGAGCGTATATGATTGGCAAAATGGCATGCACTACGCAATTGGTGGTACTTATTTCCTAAACGACGCATGGACATTACGAGCAGGCTACATGTATGACACAGCAGCTCAAGATGAACTAACATCGATTTCTGTACCTGATTCAGATCGTCAGTGGTTCTCAGCAGGCTTTAGCTACCACTTTGAGAAAAAACATACAGTTGACTTCGGCTTTACTTACCTAATGGGTGATGATGTTGATGTTAGCGAAGATGATGTTCTAACAGCAACAACACACGCAGATGCAATTCTTGCTGGTGTTCAGTACAGCTACAGCTTCTAAGATTCATTCTTAAAAGTATCAATTCAAAAGGTCAGCGTATGCTGGCCTTTTTTGATCTTGAAAAAACAGTATTTAGGACGCTTCGCTTCAAGGGGCTAGGGGCTAGGGGCTAGGAGCAAGTAAGAGCAGACAACCTCCTCTAACTCCCCCTTCTATTTACTTTATCGATCATCATGACTCATCAATCAAGGGGGAGAACCTTCTTTGATACTATACGTTCAGCGAGCTGAATCCTGCTCTTCCTAAACTCTAGTCCCTAAAAACTCGTTCCTGCCCATAAGAATTTCAGCGTACACATATACCCTCAAATGCATATTCAGACCTACACCTGTACGCCCAAATAACACATCCGACCAGATAAATACAGAAAATTTAGCTGATTTTGAAGTTTTTTGCAGAAAAAAGCCCTTAAAACACGAAAATATCGATTTTTTATTTGAAGTTTTTGCTCTAAAACGTATTATCCACCCCAACTAATCACCACCAAATTCAGCGAACACTTGAATTTGATTTTGGAATTTATAATGAACAACAATAAAAATCGTCTATCTATCGCAGTGGCACTTGGCCTATTAGGTTCAGTTGCAAGCTCAAACACTATGGCTGCAGGTTTCCAACTTGCAGAATATTCAGCTACAGGTCTAGGCCGTGCTTACGCAGGTGAAGCAGCGATCGCTGATGGTGCTGACACACAATGGCGTAACCCTGCAATGCTGACATATTTAGAAGGCACTCAAATTTCTGTTGGTGGTATTTATGTTAATCCAAACGTTGATGTAAATGGTTATGTTGATGGCTCTAAATCACTAACTCAAAAAAGTGGACATACCTCATCTAAAGATTTTGCTCACAGTGCAGTAATCCCTAACTTTTACCTATCGCACCGTGTTAATGAAAAACTAGCTCTTGGTGTCGCTCTTGGTACCAACTACGGTATGGAAACCGATCTTGATGATAACTTTGCAGCAAGCCATTTTGGTAACACAGCAAGCATCATCACTAAAGAGTTGAATCTAAACATCGCTTACCAAGTAATGCCACAAGTAAGCATTGGTGGTGGTGTACGTTATGTTATGGGTGAGGGTCATTTTGGTGCGAAAACACCAAGCAATATAAACCTTGGTCCTCTTGGAAATATCCCTAAAGGTACCACACTAAAATATATGGAAGGTACTGATGAAGCTTTTGGATGGCAATTGGGGACAGCTTGGCAAATCAACGAAGCTAACCGCATTGGTTTTACTTATAAATCAAAAGTCGATTTAAGCTTAGAAGGTCATGCGGAAGGGTTTGCATTTAACCCTAAAAATCCAACACAACATTACTCAGGCTCAATGGCTTTAGCTATGCCAGCAACAGCTGAATTAGCTAGTTTTCATCAGCTAACAGATACCATAGCAATTCACGCTAGTTTTAACTGGACAGATTGGAGCAGCTTTGAAAAATTAGAAGCGAATATCCCTTCTCTTAGTACACCAGTTCAAGATATCAAAGAAGAACATTGGGAAGATAACTACCGCCTAGCTATCGGTGGTACTTACCAATTAGATCAAAAACTAACTCTACGTTCTGGTATTGCTTACGATACTTCAGCGGTTAGTGATAAAAATCGTACAATTACCATTCCAGAAACCGATCGCTTATGGTTAAGCATTGGTGCTGGTTATGACTGGTCTAAAAACTTAAGCTTAGATGCAGGTTTTACTTACATCGTAGCTAAAGACGCACCGATCACTGAATCTCGTGGCTATGAGTCAGATGATGCTGCTCAAGCAATCGGTGGTCAATTCAACGGCGAAACAACTGGTAACGTATGGCTAGTTGGTGTTCAAGCGAACTACCGTTTCTAATCTGAAAACCATTTATATTGAGGCCTCTAATTTTAGAGGCCTTTTTTATTGAACTTTACAACAGAAACGCTCAATTCTAAATAAATCAACTTGATAGAAACGACTTTCCGGTTACACTTTTTATATTCATTCTTTAAGTGTGCAACTCGGAGTATTGATTTATGTCTATACCTCAATCCATAAAACAGCAACCTATACTACTGCCTCTCACATCTCTTTATTCTGTGATATTTCTTTTTTCTGCTTTTGAGCCTGTATCACGAGCGGTATGGTTTGCTGAAATTATTCCTGCATTATTAATTTTAGCTGGCATTTTTTACATGGCGACACGCTTTCAGTTCAGCAAAACAGCCTTGGTATTTATGTTTATTTGGCTATTTCTTCATACTATTGGCGCTAAATATACTTTTGCCGATGTTCCTTTTGATTGGTTTAATAACTTGATTGGATCTGAGCGAAATAACTTCGATCGAGTCGCGCACTTCTCAATTGGTTTTTACGCTTACCCTATCGCTGAATATCTCATCAAAACAAAGAAATGCTCTACTCCTCTTGCGATGGCTTTTGGTTTATTCACATTAATGAGTGTTGCTGCTGGATATGAGATTATTGAATGGTGGTACGCCGCTATTGCAGGCGGTGATGAAGGGATTGCTTTTTTAGGCTCTCAAGGGGATATTTGGGATGCGCAGAAAGATATGTTATGTGATACAACCGGATCTCTATTTGCTTTATTAATCTTATTTTTCCAGCGGAATAATCGCTAGGTTTCAGGTTTCAGGTTTCAGGTTTCAGGTTTCAGGTTTCAGGAGAATACTAACCATGAAACCTGAAAGACTATGACTGTTTTTACTCGTCTATTTCATCTAAATAGTCATCGATATCATCTTCAGCATCTAAATCAACTTCCGGTTCAATCTCAGCTTTAAAGTCTTGACGTTGTAAATAAACATCTCGTGTTAATACATAAGGATCTGGTGACGCTTCTAGCATAGGTTCTTGCGAAATCAGCTGCACACGAGACTCCATACCTTCTAGCCCCCACTTACCTAAACCTTGCCAGAAATTAAGATATGACAGTGGCATATATAAACCATCAACAAAATCCCCTGCTTCTCGCAGTGTCCAAGGCCCGTAGCCAGGTAGCATAAAGTAAGGGCCATTACCTACACCATAATGTCCTAAAGCATCACCAAACGATTTACTGTCTGGTTTTTGTATCTCTGCTGCACTAGCAATATCGATTAATCCAACCAAGCCCAGCGTTGTATTTAACCAAAATCGATTAAAATGAACCATCGCCATATTGCCATTTCCCATGAGTAAATTATTTATCATGCTTGATGGCTCATCTAAGTTTGCTAAAAAATTCGCTACCCCATATCGAATTGGGGTTGGTGTGTATTCAACATAACCAATAGAAACAGGACGAACTAAATATGGGTCTAAGTAATCATAATTTAGCCCCCACATAACACGGTTAAATCCTTCTAGAGGATCACCAATATGAGATTCATCGTATTCTGTATCTACTTGCGGTGTTGTATCTAACTCGTCTTCTGTCTGTTCTGGTGTTTGTGAGCAAGCACTCACAAAAAGTAGAATACAACAAGAAGTCCATATTCTTTTCACTACTAAAAACCTTTGCCAATAAGTAACGATACCAAAATAAATAATTAATCAACTACTTACTACGATTGATATAACTGTATGCATTTTATTATTATAGATTATAAAAAACGGGCAGAAGCGCTATGCCTCTGCCCGTTCTAGTATGACACTTGTGATGTATTATTGATATTGCTTATCAATACTTAGTGATACATTTTTACCTAATGTACTCACTTCACTTTCACCGTACCAGTCACCTGATTTTGTTGCTACATTGCCATCTTGGTCAATACGAGCTCGAACAATAAAGCTCTCCATATCTGACAATTTACGCTGTTCTATCATGTTGTTTTCATCTGACATCATGATCTTAAGCGGGAAGCTATTTAATGGTGCTCTTGCTGCAGCAATCGGCATTGGTGAACCATCCGCAGGGTGAATTGATACAATCACGAATCCCTGCTTTGGTAGTTGTACGTTATTGCCAAGATTAATAGTAACAGGAACCTGCTTCTCTAACGTTGCTTCAGGGTTTAGTTTAGATTGTGCGCGTTCAATACTACGAACTAGCATTTCATAACGAGAGTCATCAGGGCCAATCAACATCTGCATTGCTTTCCATGCAGAAATAGCGCCTTTATAGTCTTGATTCTCAAATGAGTAGAAAGCAAGTAATGATAAAGCACGTAAATTTGTTGAGTCTTCGCGTAGAGCTTCACGAAGTAATTGTTTCGCTTGCTCTGCTTTTGCTTCATTACCACTTAACATTAATGATTGAGCATAACCCAACTTAATCTCAGTATCTTTTGGTTTAAGTGCATAGGCTTTTTTCATTGCACCAACTGATGTATCAATGTCACGATTCATCATACCAATACGACCAAGTAGCAACCAACCCATTGCATCATCAGGTTCGTGATACAATTTAGTTCGCAGCGCTAACGTAATATCTCTGATTTCAGAGTCTGTTAAACCTGCACTTTCTGGATCGAGTAATTGTTGTGATAATTCAGGTAAGCGTGCACTTACTTCTTGCCACTTTTCTACTTTATCGATATTGCCAAATTTAAAATATAAACCGTAAGAAATAGCAACAAGTACAATTATCGACGGAAGAATAAATAATCTTGCGTTTAAACTGTCTTGCTGTGCTTTTTCTTTTACTGGAATATCATCAAGCAGTGATTGCTTAAGCTCTGTGATTAACTCTTCTTGGTTATTCACAAGACCTTCAGCGTCTTCTTCTTCCAATTCAGCTAAGCGATCTTTATAAAACGCTTTATTTAATTCATCTCGACGAGCTTCATCATCTTGCGCTCTTGCTTTCCATAGCGGAAGAATAATAAAAAACACGCCAACAAAAATCAGGGCTAAGGTTGAAATCCAAAACAAAGTCATTTGTTTACCTTCCCATTGTCATTATTGTCTTCATTTAATAAAGCGTTCAAACGTTCTTCATGTTCGTTATCCCACTCTTCAGATTTTGCTTCTTTTTCTGCTGCTGTTTTACGACTGCGAATCACAATAAAACCAAAACCAAACACTAAGACACTTAATGGGCCTAACCATAAAACAAGTGTTCCTGCCGTTAACGGTGGATCATAGGTTACGAAGTTTCCGTATCGATCAATCATGTACGAAATAATTTCATCATCAGATTTACCTTGTTTAGTCATTTCATACACTTTGTGGCGCATGTCTTGAGCTAACTCGGCACTTGAATCTGCAATGTTATTATTTTGACATTTTGGACAACGTAAAGTCTGACCTAACTCTTTAAATTGCTGCTCTTGTTCTGGCGAATCAAACTCATATAAGTCAATCGTTGCGTAACTTACTTGCACTGCAAATAAACTAAACGCAATCACAGCAAAACTGCGAAGACCTAATTTACGTAGGTTTAATTTCATTATTTCGCCTCCGCAACAAGTTTGTCGTACATTGGTTTTAGAGTTTCATTCCAATTACGCTCATTAACATCACCAACATGACGGTAGCGAACAATGCCATTACTATCAATTAAGAAAGTCTCTGGTGCACCATACACACCAAGATCCATACCTAACATACCATCGCCATCAAAAAGAGTAATGAGGTATGGGTTGCCTAGCTCTTTTAGCCATTGCACTGCACCTGCACGGTCATCTTTGTAGTTCATACCGATGATCTTGACGCCTTCTGTTGCTAGCGTATTTAAATACTGGTGTTCCGCATAACACGTTGGACACCATGTAGCCCATACATTTAGCAGTAAAGGTTCGCCTTTGAAGATGCTTTGATCATAAAGCTTTCCTTCTTGAGCAAGATCTTCTAGGCGGAATTCAGGTACTGGTTTACCTACCAGTACCGATTCAAGTTTAGTTGGATCATCACCATTTGAGTTGCGAGTTAATTGGGTAGCAAACACAGCAACTAAAATTAAAAACAGCGCTAATGGTGCAAATAAAAAGTTCTTATTCATAAATTAAGCTTCCTGTTTTTTAGCATTTTTACGGAAACGGTAGCGTTTATCAGACATAGCTAATGCACCACCAAATGCCATAAACAATGAACCAGCCCAGATCCAACGAACGAATGGTTTGTAGTAAATACGTACAGCCCATGAACGGTTGTCATCTAAACGCTCACCCATTGCAATGTATAAGTCACGAGTAAAACCACGATCAATTGCTGCTTCTGTCATCATTGAACCTGCAGTTTCATAAAAACGTTTTTCTGCGTGCAGTGTATTAATCGCTTTACCATCTAGTGTGATGTCAAAATCAGCGGTATACCCATCATAGTTAGGACCATCTGTATCTCTAACACCAGCAAAATAGAACTGGTAGCCATTCATTTCAATGTGCTCGCCCGGCGCTAAACGTACGTCTTTTTCGATACTGTAGTTCTGCACCATGGCAATACCGATAATCGTAACGGCAAGACCAATATGAGCAAAAATCATCGCCCAGTGACTGCGTCCTAGCTTAGTAATACCCACAGAGAATGAGTGACGGTGCGTCGCACGTTCATACAGCTCAAATCCATGTAAAATCACAATCCAAATCGCCATCATCCAGCCTAAATAAGGCATGAATTGGAATTTATCTGCAAACATCACCATCATTAACGCTGCAAGCGGTACAGTTATCGCACCTGAAATCACAAGACGTTTTGATAGGTTGCTTAGTTTGTCTTTCTTCCAACGAATCAGTGGACCAATACCCAATAGGAAAGCAAATGGGATCATCAACCATGCAAATAGCATGTCGAAGAATGGAGCTCCAATTGAAACTGAGCCTAAGCCTAGTTGCTTATGTACTAGTGGTAATAAAGTACCAACAAGTACCACAACTAATGCTGTAACTAATAAAATGTTATTTGCTAATAACGCATTCTCACGAGAGAACAGTGAGAAGTTACCTCGAACACGAACTGATGCACCTTTTAGGGCAAACAGTAGCAATGAACCACCAATAACCATCACCAAGAAGCCAAGGATAAACATGCCTCGAGAAGGATCTGATGCAAAGGCGTGAACTGATACTAAAATACCAGAACGAACTAAGAATGTGCCTAATAAGCTTAATGAGAACGCTGAAATTGCCAGTAATACTGTCCACGCTTTAAACGTACCGCGCTTTTCTGTTACTGCTAATGAGTGCATTAATGCAGTACCAACAAGCCAAGGCATAAATGATGCGTTTTCTACTGGATCCCAGAACCACCAGCCGCCCCAGCCAAGTTCATAGTACGCCCACCAAGAACCTAGAGAGATGCCTACCGTTAGGAATGACCATGCAGCGATAGTCCAAGGACGAGACCAACGAGCCCAAGCGGTATCTAAACGCCCTGTCATTAATGAAGCAATTGCAAAAGAGAATGCAACAGAGAAACCAACATACCCCATGTAAAGCATTGGAGGGTGAATAATTAAACCTGGATCTTGAAGCAATGGGTTTAAGTCACGACCATCAATTGGGAAATAAGGCAGAGTACGCAAGAATGGGTTAGACGTTAAAATAATAAACAGTAAGAAACCAACGGTTATCCACCCCATTACAGCTAATACACGTGCAACAGATTCTTGTGGCATGCCACGACTGAATGTCGCTACAGCAACAGTCCAACCAGCTTGGATTAATACCCAAAGTAATAGTGAGCCTTCATGCGCACCCCAAACCGCGGTTAAACGATAGTACCAAGGTAATAAGCTGTTTGAGTTACTTGCTACATACTGAAGAGTGAAATCATTAACGTAGAATGCCCACATTAAAATTCCAAATGATAAACTTAGGAGTAAAAACATCCCCCAAGCTAATGGTCTCGCACTCTGCATTAATGCCTTATTACCACGGCTTGCGCCATACATAGGTAATATGCTCAAAAGGACCGCAAGCCCTAATGAAGCAATCATTGCAAAGTGACCAAGTTCTGCGATCATTGACCCGTTCCTTGTTTTTGTTGTTCAGTGTACTGAAGCGGTTCATGTGTCTTTTTCATCGCTTCGGCAACTTCTGGTGGCATGTATTCTTCATCGTGTTTTGCTAACACTTCATGAGCTTTAATAGTTGTTGCATCAACTAAGACACCTTGAGCAACAATACCTTGGCCTTCACGGAATAAATCAGGAAGAATCCCATCATAAATTACGGTCACTTGAGGGCCGACATCGGCAACCTTAAATGATACTTCAAGAGAATTACTATCACGTACAACAGAACCGGCTACAACCATCCCACCAATGCGTAGACGTTGTCCAACCTCAGGTTTTGTACCGTCAGGTTTGCCGTTAACTAATTCCGTTGGGGTATAAAACAAGTCCATGTTTTGATTTAATGCATACAACATTAATCCCACTGTTGCACTGATCCCTACAAATAGAGCAAGGATCAATCCTAGGCGCTTTTTACGTCTCGGATTCATAGTGTATTCTCCATAGTTTTTGCTTTTTTAATTCGTTCTTCTCGTGCCATTTTTTGCTCAATCTCTTTTAGCAATTGACGACGTTTGCCTAAGCTAGAAAATAGAATCCAAAATAATGAAAGAAAAGTGGCACCAAATGCGCCCCATACATAAGTGGCATACCCACCCATGGCTAAAAAATCACTGAATGTATCAAAATGCATGACAATAATTCCTATTTCTTACATTACTTAGATTCGGTAGATTTAGTCTCTACCAATGCTCTAACCCAAGGTCTGTGGCTCTCTTTTGCTAAAATTTCATTCCTAAAGCGAATAAGAGTCACAGAAGCGAAGAAAGTTGCAAAGCCAAGTATATTTAATAGCAATGGCCACAACATATCTGCTGAAATTGAAGGTTTATCAAACTTTGTGATTGTTGCGCCTTGATGAAGCGTGTTCCACCACTCAACAGAGAAGTGAATAATTGGTAGATTAATTACACCTACAATCGCAAGAATACCTGCTGCTCGTGCAGCCGTTCTTTGATCATCAAATGCATTATAAAGCGCCATTACACCCAGGTATAAGAATAGAAGGATCAGTTCAGAAGTTAGACGAGCATCCCATACCCACCATGCACCCCACATAGGTTTACCCCATACTGCACCAGTTAATAGAGCGATAAAAGTAAACACTGCGCCAATAGGAGCCATTGCAGCAGCAGCCATATCAGACAATTTTAATTGCCAAACTAGACCAATAAATGCAGCAATAGCCATCGACATATACGCGCCCATAGACAAAATAGCCGAAGGCACATGGATGTAGATGATTCTAAAACTGTCACCTTGCTGATAATCAGATGGAGCAAAAGCAAGACCCCAGATGGTTCCTACTGTTAAGCTGATAATAGAAATCACCGCAAACCACGGTAATAGTGTGGTACTTAGTTGATACGCTTTTTCTGGTTTAGCGTAAGGATGTAGCCATTTCCACATTGGTTTATCTCACTTACTTTCAAATATAAAAATTATAATTATGTTATTGCACACTGACTCGTAATGCCGAACTAATGGCAAACGGAGTCAATGTTGCAGAGCCCATTAATAAGGCTCCTAAAATCGCTAATTGGCCATTATAAGCCATACCTAAACTTGCAGCATCTATCGCTGATGTTGCAAAAATTAAAACGGGAATATATAGAGGAAGGATCAACAAACTTAATAGCACCCCTCCCTTCTGCAAACCTACGGTTAATGCTACCCCAACACCACCAAGAAAACTCAATGTCGGCGTTCCCAACAATAATGTTAGTACAATCGCTAGCCAAGTATTAAAATCCAAAGAGAGTAAAATAGCGAGTAATGGGCTAATAATAATTAAAGGTAGTCCAGTTAATAGCCAGTGAGCAACCACTTTGGCTAACACCAATACTGAAAGAGGTGTTGGCATTAACATCATTTGTTCTAATGAGCCATCAGAGAAATCATCTCGGAATAGACGCTCTAATGAAAGTAATGCTGATAATAATGCAGCAACCCAAACAATACCTGCTGCAATACGTGCTAACAAATTTGGCTCAGGACCAATACTTAAAGGAAATAGCGTAATAACGATAATGAAGAACCATAATGGATTCAAAATATCGGCTTTACGACGAAAGGCAATCAATAGCTCACGTCGAATAACGGTTGTCATGGATGTTAACATTTACTCACCTAACCTAATTTTTTTAAGTTCATTACTATCAATGAATAAATCTTGGTGAGTCGTTAATAACACAATTCCACCTTGTTTTGCATGATCCATAAATAACTTTTCGAGCACCTTTACACCTTGCTTATCAATCGCAGTTAAAGGCTCATCCAATATCCATAATTTTTGGTTACTTAACCAAAGGCGCGCTAAGGCAACTCGTCTCTGTTGTCCCGCAGATAATTGTCCAGCGGCCACGTCTTCTCTACCCGCTAGCCCAACACGCGCCAATGCATCCCATATCGCAGCTTCGTCATAGTTATCATGCATTGATTGATAAAAGGCTAAATTCTCAAACGCAGTTAGCTCTCGTTTAACACCAGTATGGTGCCCAAGAAACAATAAGTCAGAATGAAACTCTTCACGATTCTGTTTTATCGATTCATTTTTCCAAAAAATATCACCTTCATCGGCATAGCCTAGCCCTGCGATAATTCGGAGTAAGGTTGTTTTACCCGCACCATTTTGTCCTTCTATCTGAATTAGCTCACCATCAGAGATAGTAAAGTTTAAACGCTCAAACAAAACACGTTCATCACGGATACAGGTTACGTTGCGGATTTCTAACATAGACTTCTATTTATTGGAAAATATTGAAGGCATTCTAGCACAGCAAAAAATGGGAAACTTAGATATTAAACAAATCTAATTGGATAGATAAGTAAATAAATATGTCTTTTAGTGATAGTTTTGTAATACCTTGTAATTTGTATGGCTATCATAGAGTTAGTTTACGATTTTACAAATACCACTTTATAGGTATGAAATTATTATCCTCAATTTATGGATAAAAAAAAGCCCCTCAAATAAGGAGCTCTTAAATATTAACTTATCAATAGAAGCAGAAGACTACTCTTCATCTTCCATTCTCAATGGTGGCATTGACCCTTTACCAGCTGCAATTTTCGCCTGTAAAGACATCATTAACTCTGCTTCTGCTTTTGGAAGTTCACACTCTTCCATCAACTCATTGATCCCAGCGCCAAGTTGAACCAGCTTATTCGCTCTTGAATACAAACGACTATCGGCGTCTGTATTTTCTAACTCATTTAAACGATCATCAAAATGTTGATTTAATTGAGTTATATCAGCTACTTTTTGCCCCATATTAATGGAGCCAGCACGAAACTCTACAAATTGCTTTTGCAGTTTTTGTTGTTCATCTTGTAGCTGCTTATATTGCTCTTGTGATTCAGTTAATTGTTGCATTAACTGTTTATTCTTACGGTTTAAGACCAAAAAAATCACAAGTACAAGGATCATTGTTGTTATTGCTAGTAGCTCAGGGAGCTGAGTTAAATTATCAACCATTATAGGTTTGCCATGTCATCCCATTCGTCGTCAGACAAAAGTTTGTTAAGGTCTACCAAGATAAGTAGGTTGCCGTCACGGTTGCTAACGCCTTGGATGAACTTAGCGCTTTCTTCCGTGCCAACACTTGGCGTCGTATCAATTTCAGATGAACGTAAGTATACAACTTCCGCTACGCTATCAACAAGGATACCGATAACTTGACGCTCAGATTCGATAACAATAATACGTGTGTTATCTGTAATTTCACCCTGCATTAAACCAAAACGTGAACGAGTATCAATAACTGTTACTACATTACCACGTAGGTTAATGATACCTAACACGTAATCTGGAGCACCTGGAACTGGTGCAATTTCAGTATGGCGAAGTACTTCACGCACTTGCATTACGTTGATACCGTAAGTTTCTTCTTCTAATTGAAATGTTACCCACTGCAGAACTTCATCGTTCACTTGATCTTTGCGGATCTCTACTTCATTAACCTGAGACATTTTATTTCCTCGTCCTATTAGAGTTATTTTACTCTATTCCCTTAATGTCGAGACCGGCATTAAGCATAGCAATCATCGCCTCAACATGAATTAAGGCACACATCTTTTCTTTTACCATTCCAGATAACCAAGGTCGTTTTCCTGCGGTCTCACGCCATCGAATACGATCACTTGTTAATGTTTCCGTCCCGGCTAGCGCGTTACACGCTAATCCCCATTTGCTTTCACCAAGCATAACAAGGTATTGGTAATCTTCTTTGTAACTTTCATCTTTGATACTTTGTGGCATCACCCACTTGGCAGTATCAAGCGCATCAATTTTTAATTCTCGGCTAGTTTGTAAGCCAAGGTACCAATCAGGACGACCAATTAAGTGACTAAACTCTGTAATTTGGTGAATACCACCTAATTCAGCTAATGGTACAGCAAACATCACTCCCATAACTTCAAAGAAAAGTACTTGGAATTCTTCTTGATGCTCTGCATTTTTCCAATCAAGTCCACTTGGCGGTGGTGCTTTGCCTGCTTGGGTTTCTAACTCTTCGCTGTTATCTATATCGACAGTAACTTCAATCTCTTCAGATTCAGTTTCTTCAACAACAGGAGCTACCTCAATTTTATCCGATAAATCCCATGCAGAAAGATCAAGCTCTTCAGGCTCTTCTTCTGTAATAGGTTGAGGCTCATTAACATCCGATTCAGTTTTTTCAATTTCACCAGAAACTAAGGCATCAATTTCATCTTGAACGTTTAATTGAGAATTTTCTAACTGGCTTAATAAACGCTGCACATCTTCTAATTGAGGCATCTCAAAAGGATAATCATCATATTCATCCACTTGCGGAGATGCTTGCAATTGATACTGAGGCTCGGGAGTATCTAATGTTACTGAATCAGACTGCCAATCAGAAACTGACTCGGATTCTGGTTCGTCCTCAATTTCAATATCAGCGACTGGTTCAGGCTCAACTAACTCTTCACGAACTTCTTCAAGATTAACGTCTTGCTCAATGACATCTTCATCTAACAGTGACGAGAAATAATCATCAAGAGCTTCTTCACTGGTAAATGTTTTAAAATCAGCCATTAAGCTAATCTCTCCAAGTAGTTCAGTAATGTTTTATACGCAAAAACGCCACGACTATTTGGAGATACAAATGACGGTGGCATTCTTTTTAAGCTGGCATCTCTAAATTTAGTATCAATAGGTACTGCAGATGCCCACACCTGATCTTGATAGCTATTTTTTAAATCCATCAAGGTTTGTAACGAAGCATTAGTACGCTTATCGTACATAGTAGGAATAATGGTCACATCAAACAAAGAAGGTTTATTTCTTTGCATTATCGTTAATGTTCTCATCATTCGTTCTAAACCTTTCATCGCTAGGAATTCAGTTTGAACAGGAATAAGCACTCGAGTACTTGCCGCTAATGCATTAACCATCATCACACCAAGAATCGGTGGACAATCAATCAATACATAATCGTAATCAGCTTCTAGTGCTTTCAGTGCACGCTTCAATACTAACCCCATCCCATTACGGTTTCCCATAACACGATCAAGTGTCGCAAGTGACATATGAGCAGGAATAATATCAAGCCCAGGGATATCACTTTTTAATACAAAAGGAGCTACCGTGGTTTTATTGATTGTAGGTAATTGAAACAACTCAAATAAGCTGCATGGTAAATCGTCTGAATCATAGCCTAAGTAAGTAGTTAGAGACCCATGAGGATCTGTATCTACCATTAGTACACGTTTACCACGTTGATTTAACAACCCTGCTAATGTGATTGTGGTTGTGGTTTTACCCACACCACCTTTCTGATTAGCTATGCTCCAGACAATCATGTTATTTCCTACTTCAATCCAACTTCAACAAGCATTCTTTCAGCAATACGATCAAGCGGTAAACTTTCTGAAGATAAACCGGCTTTATCGACAGCTTGAGGCATACCATATACCACACAGCTTTGCTCATCTTGAGACCAAATAGTTGCGCCACCAGCTTTAAGCATTCGACAGCCTTCTCGACCATCTGCGCCCATACCAGTTAAGATCATCGACAGAACTTTATCACCGTATACTTTCGCAGCAGATCCGAAGGTAACATCAACACATGGTTTATAATTCATGCGTTCACCACCATCTAAAATCTTCAAGCGTGAAGCGCCCGGACGGCCATCAACCATCATTTGCAAACCACCTGGAGCCAAATATGCACAACCTGGTTTTAACACATCGCCATCTTCTGCTTCTTTAACTTGAATTTTGCACAAGTTATTTAAACGAGCAGCAAACGCCGCCGTAAAAGTGGCAGGCATATGTTGAACCAAAATAATTGGATGTGGGTAATTCGCCGGAATCGCCGTTAATATCTTTTGCAGTGCAACTGGACCACCCGTTGAAGTCCCAATAGCCGTTAATTGATACTTTTTACCCGTCGCTTTAAAGCGTTGTGCAATTGGAGCTGCTGGTGCTGCTTTTACAGGAGATGCTGTTAATGCAGAAGTCGCAGTTCGTGTTGTTGCTGTACGAGATTCAACAGTACTTGTTGATTGCGAACTCAGTACTGGTCTGCGCATAAATGATTTTTTACGCGCAATTTCAGCAATTCGTTTCTGTAGTAAAGAAACCGCTTCATCACGATTACGTGCTATGTCTTCAAATTTCTTAGGTAAGAAATCAAGAGCACCCGCATCCAAAGCATCAAGTGTTGCTTTTGCGCCATCGTGAGTTAGCGAAGAGAACATTAAGGTTGGTGTTGGACACGCCTTCATGATCTCTCGGACTGCTGAGATGCCGTCCATGACTGGCATCTCAATATCCATTGTTATTACATCTGGCTTTAATGATTTCGCTTTTTCTACCGCTTCTTTACCATTTACAGCCACGTCGATAACTTCAAGACGTGGGTCTGAATTGATAATTTCACTTACTCGGCGGCGGAAAAAACTAGAATCATCTACCACTAATACTTTTATAGCCATGTCAATCCTTGTGCATTAACGCATGCGAACGGCGTAACGCTTTAACAAGTTAGGAACGTCAAGGATCAATGCAATATGACCATCAGAAGTAATCGTTGCACCTGCCATACCTGGAGTGCCTTGCAATAGTTCATCTAGCGGTTTAATAACCACTTCTTCTTGACCTATTAAGGTATCAACAACAAAACCAACACGTTGAGCGCCAAGTTGAATAATTACAACATGACCTAACCCTGTACGTTCTGTTTGACGACTACCAGGAACCAACCAATCTTGTAAGAAGAACAGTGGGATCGACTTTTCACGAACAATTGTTGTTAATTGACCATCAACGATGTTTGTCTTAGACAGATCAAGATGGAAAATCTCATTTACACTTGCTAATGGAAGTGCAAATGGTTGATTCGCAACACCAACCATTAACGTTGGTAAGATTGCAAGAGTCAGTGGCACTTTGATTACGATCTTAGTACCTTCACCCATGTTTGAATCAATATCAATTGAACCATTTAATTGGTTGATCGCTGTTTTAACCACGTCCATACCTACACCACGACCTGAAATATCTGAAATTTCAGTCTTAGTTGAGAAACCTGGTGCAAAAATAAGGTTATAACATTCTTTATTTGTTAAGCGTGATGCAGCATCGCTGTCCATCAAACCTCGGTTTACCGCAATACCACGAAGTTTATCTGCATCCATACCACCGCCATCATCAATGATGCTCAGTAAGATGTGATCCCCTTCTTGAGATGCTGATAAAATCACTTTACCTGTGCGATCTTTACCCGCTTTTAAACGGTCATCAGGCATTTCAATACCATGATCCACAGAGTTACGAACTAAGTGAATCAATGGATCGGCAAGCGCTTCAACCAAGTTTTTATCTAAATCAGTTTCTTCACCGCGCATTTCTAGCACGATGTCTTTTTTCAGTGTACGAGCCAAGTCACGTACAACTCGTGGGAAACGACCAAATACTTTCTTAATTGGTTGCATACGAGTTTTCATTACTGCACCTTGAAGATCGGCAGTAACCACATCTAGGTTTGATACTGCTTTTGACATTTCTTCGTCATTGCTGTTCAAACCTAAACTCACTAAACGGTTGCGAACAAGTACAAGTTCTCCCACCATATTCATGATGTTATCTAGCGTTGATGTATCAACACGTACCGTACTTTCTGATTGTGATTTTGCTGGCGCTTTTGCTGGTGCCTTTGCAACCGCTTTCACATCTTCTTTCGGTGCTTGTGTTCTTGTCGGCGTCGGCGCAGTTGTTCTTGTTGGTGCTTCAACTACTGGTGCTGGTGCACTTGTCGTCTGATTCATAGCAGCAACAGGCTGAACAGCTTGATCAAGCTCTTCTTCAGTAGGACCTTTGCCTGAACCATGCAGTTGATCAAGTAATTTCTCAAACTCATCATCTGTCATTAAATCTGAATCACCAGAATTTGACAAAATATCTTCTGCAGGTTTAGCTGCTGGAGCTGTCGTTGCATTACTTGGGCTTTTACCTGAACCATGAAGTTCATCAAGCAAACGCTCAAACTCATCATCAGTAATATCGCCATCATCAGCACTTGTTGACGATGCAATAGGCGCAGCAGGAGCTGGTGTTACTGAAGCAGCACTACTTGGAGATGCGCCTTTACCGTGTAATTCATCTAATAATCGCTCAAATTCATCTTCTGTAATATCATCAACAGAATCATGATTATTAGCCGAAACAGAAACCTCTTCTACAGAAGGAGTTACTTCAATTACTGGCTCTTCAATAACGATATCTTCAACAACAGCTTCGTTTGCTGCTGATGCAATTTCATCTTCTGATGCAGGTTTGCTTAAACGATGCAGTTCATCAAGCAAGCTTTGCTCTGCCGGCTCTAAAGCTTCACCATTTTGCACTGAACTGAACATAACATTCACGGTATCAAGTGCTTGTAAGATGGTATCCATTAGCTCAGAAGTAACTTTACGTTTACCTGTTCTAAGAATATCAAATACGTTTTCCGCACCATGACAAGCATCAACTAATTCAGTTAATGATAAAAAGCCTGCACCGCCTTTAACGGTATGAAAACCACGGAAAATAGCATTTAATAAATCAGCATCATCAGGGCGTTGCTCTAATTCAACTAATTGTTCAGAAAGTAGCTCGAGAATTTCTCCTGCTTCAATTAAGAAATCTTGCAGGATGTCTTCATCCATTTCAAAGCTCATAGTATTCCTCTAAAATCCTAGACTGGCTAATAGGTCATCAACATCATCTTGAGATGCTACAGCGTCTTCGCGTTCATGCGGGTTGATAATTGGTCCTTCAGCAACAGCAGGTTTCTTCGATTGTTCCGCTGCATCTAACCGCTCTTCCACTTTAAACAACGTCAAGATATCAACCAATCGGTCTTCAACTTCTTGAACTAACGTAATTACTCGTTTAATAATTTGACCAGTAAGGTCTTGGAAGTCTTGTGCCATTAAGATAGTGGTTAGTTCATTACGAAGCTCTGAACTATTACCCTCAACTTGGGTTAATAACCCATCAATGTTGTGGCATAAGGTTTTGAACTGAGCAAGCTCAATTCGACCTTTCATTAAACTGTTCCACTGTGGGCGAACTTGAAGCAAGCCTTCGTGCAATTCGTCTGCAATAGGTAATGAACGATCAACTGCATCCATGGTTTTATTGGCTGCCATTTCCGTTTTATCAATCACATATTGCAAACGATCACGCGCATCTGGAATCTCATCATTAGCAATGGCAACAACTCGATGATCAAGTTTAAAATTCTTCAAAGACTCATGAAGATCACGAGTTAAAGAACCTATTTCTTTCAACATTGGTTGTTCACTTGGCATTGCTAACGAAGCAACTAATTGATTTGCTTCTTCTTGCTTGCCATCTTCTAATAGAGCGACAAGTTCCTTGGCATCAGTTAATGAAATCATCTTTTACTAATCCTTCCAACGCAACATCGACTTATAAACGTTCAAAAATCTTGTCTAATTTTTCTTTTAATGTTGCAGCAGTGAAAGGCTTAACAATGTAGCCATTTACACCAGCTTGAGCAGCTTCAATGATTTGTTCACGCTTTGCTTCAGCTGTGATCATTAATACTGGTAAGTGTTTTAGTTCGTCATCGGCACGAATTGTCTTTAGCAAGTCGATCCCTTGCATCCCTGGCATGTTCCAATCTGTTACTACAAAATCGAAACCACCTTTTTTAAGCAGTGGCAGTGCTGTTAAACCATCATCCGCTTCTTGAGTGTTATTAAAACCTAAGTCACGTAATAAGTTTTTTACAATACGGCGCATTGTTGAAAAGTCATCAACAATAAGGATCTTCATGTTTTTATTCAAAATCGCCTCCAGTGAGGGCAAAGTAACGGGATTTAATTATTCTACTGTCCAAGATGATAGCTTGGCCCGTAGTCGTTGCATCGATTGGCTATGTATTTGGCTTACGCGAGATTCGCTTACACCAATTACAGCACCAATCTCTTTTAGGTTAAGTTCTTCATCGTAATAAAGGGACAAAACCAAAGCTTCTCTTTCAGGAAGCGTTTTAATAGCTTCCACAAGAGCTACTCGAAAGTGTTCATCGGCAACACCTTGAAACGGAATATTATCATCAGCTTGTTCTTCAGTTGCGATCACATCATCAGAAACGCCTAAATCTTCCATACCAACTAGTTTACCGCAATTTACATCATTAAGTATCTGATAATATTGATCTAACGGTAATTCTAGATAGTCTGCTATCTCTTTATCGGTCGGATCGCGAGAAAGTTTAGCTTCAAGTTCTCTAATTGCCGAATTAATCATCCGACTGTTTTTATGTACTGAGCGAGGAACCCAATCTCCACGTCGAATTTCATCCAACATAGAGCCTCTAATTCGAATCCCAGCATAGGTTTCAAAACTTGCGCCTTTACTACCATCATAATTTTGCTGGGCTTCTAATAAACCAATCATGCCAGCTTGAATCAGATCATCTACTAATACACTTGCTGGCAATCTCGCCATTAAATGATGAGCAATACGTTTAACCAGATCAGAATAACGTTCTAAAAACGCCTTCTGACTGTTTACATTGCCTTTATGATCATAAGTTAAGCCATCAGACATAATCGTCCTCAATTTCACTTGTTTTTTCATTGCGTAATAGCTTTTCTACGAAAAACTCTAAATGACCGCTTGGCGCTTTAGGTACAGGCCAAGTTACCACTTTGTTTGCTAGAGATTTCATTGCTAACGCTGCTGGAGAGCGTGGATATGCATCCACAACGACTTTTTGTTTTCTAACTGACAGACGCACTTTTTCATCTAATGGAATACAAGCCACTAATTCCATATTTGCAGATAAAAAGCGATCCGTTACTAGCGTTAGTTTCGCAAATAATTCACGACCTTCACGGTAGCTTCTTACCATGTTGGCAACAATTTTGAATCGTTGAACATTATGCTCACGACTTAAAAGTTTTATTAATGCATATGCATCGGTGATTGACGTTGGTTCATCACACACCACAACTAAAACATCTTGAGCCGCACGAGAAAAACTGGTCACCATATCAGAGATGCCAGCAGCAGTGTCGATCAGAAGTATATCGACTTCTTCTTCTAAACTACTGAATGCTCGAATTAATCCTGCATGTTGTGCTGGTGTCAGTTCTGCCATCGATTTGGTTCCTGACGTTGCAGGAATTAGTCTCACACCATATGGGCCTTCAACAATAATGTCTGCTAATTCGCATTCACCATCTAAAACATGCCCTAGGTTTTTATGTGCTCGAACACCCAGCATAATATCAATATTTGCTAAGCCTAAATCGCCATCTAGCACCATCACTTTTTTCCCTTGCTGTGCAAGTGATAATGCTAAATTTAATGTTACGTTTGTTTTACCTACGCCACCTTTACCACCCGTTACAGCAACCACTTTGGTCAATGTTGGTTTGGTTAAGCGTCGTAATCCACTAGCCTGATCGTATATATTATTATCAATCATAAATTGTCCGCCTCTGGCATATCACTATTCCAGAAATGAGGGTCCTTTTCCGTCGCTTTTTCTAGTAATTCATTTGCCTTTGCAACTAAGTATTTTGGTTGAGCTAAAACAATGTCCTCAGGAACACGTTGCCCATTTGCAATATAAGAGATTGGAAGGCCATTCTCTATAGTTACACTAATTAATTCACCTAAACTTAGAGATTCATCGATTTTACTTAAAATACAACCAGATAATGGAATGCGTTTGAAGTGATCAATGGTTTCTTGCAGTACTCGGCGTTGTGCCGTTGCTGGCATCACAAGATAACTATTAATTTGTGATCCACTGTTTTCCATAATCGTATCTAGCTGTTCTGTTAAACGCACATCACGTTGCCCCATACCTGCTGTATCCACAAGTACTAAACGGCGATTACGTAATTGATACAGAACCGATGCTAATTCATCAGCATCTTTAGCAATTCGTACCGGACAGCCCATAATACGGCCATAAATAGCCAATTGTTCTTGAGCACCAATACGGAAGGTATCTGTGGTAACTAATGCTACTTGGTCAGGACCATATTCCATTGCTGCACGAGCAGCTAATTTAGCAATAGTGGTTGTTTTGCCCACACCTGTTGGGCCTAATAATGCAATGATGCCACCACGTGATAACGTATCCACTTTTGAAGTTGGAATTTGCTCAGCAAGTAGTTTCAATAACGCTGGCCATGCATCTTTTGCTGGTACATCTTCAGGAATATAACAAGCAAGTTGATCAGCAAGCTCTTCTGATAATCCCATTTTTTCTAAACGTTTAATCAGCATTGCTCGTAGAGGTTCGCGACGCTCTACTTCTTGCCACATAAGGCCCGATACTTGATGCTCTAATAAACGACGAATAGATGACATTTCAGAACGCATGTTTTCTAATTCTTCGTTCGATTCGTTATGAGAACGACGACCTTTTTCATAACGAGATGGATCCAATTTCGGTTGTGCGCGCTCCGTTGAGTGTCGAACAGGTTCATCAGAAATAAGGTGCGCTAATTTTGGATTATTTTGAATCGCACGAGTCATTTCTGACGTATCTAATCTTGGAGTAGACGCTGAATTTGAATACGAGTTTGCTGGCGACTGAGTCTGAAATTTAGACTGACGTTGTAATAACGCCGCTAAACTGTCCTCTTCACGCTCAGCTTTTTCTGGCTCTTGTGTTGGTGTACTGCCATGCGAACCATATTGCTTGATCATATTTGCAAAACGACGCGTCATTGAACCTTTGCCAACACTCACCTTGTCTTCTTCAACTTGACGCTGTGATACTGCTGGGAATGATTGAGATTGTGCACCAGGATCAATAGCCGCAACAATTTCAATACCACCGGTTACTTTTTTATTTGACATAATGACAGCGTCAACACCTAGCTCTTCTTTTACTTGAACCAGAGCAGAACGCATGTCTTTTGCAAAAAATCGTTTAATTTTCAATATCGTATTCCTGCGTTAAATAAGTTGACGCGGTTAGTTACCAACAGCTTGAACAATTCTAATTTGTTTCTCATCAGGGATCTCTTGGTAAGAGAGAACTCGTAAGTTTGGAATCGTATTCTTCACAAACTTAGCTAATGTCGAACGTAATACCCCTGATGTTAACAGCACTGCAGCTTCGCCTTTTAACTCTTGCTCTTGAGTCGCTTGAGTTAATGATGCTTGCAGACGTTCTGCTAACCCTGGCTCAATACCAGTGGTCTCACCACCAGATGCCTGCATAGTTTGATGCAAGATTTGTTCCAATTCAGGAATCAGAGTGATAACTGGCATTTCAGCCTCTATCCCATTGATTTCCTGAACAATTAATCGTTTTAACGAAATTCGAACAGCCGCCGTCAAAATGTCAGGTTCTTGACTTTTTGGCGCATATTCAGACAAAGTTTGGACAATGGTTCGAATATCACGAATTGGAATTGCTTCATTCAATAAATTCTGAAGCACTTTTACAACCGCACCCAGAGGTAATTGATCAGGAACCAGTCCCTCAACCAACTTAGGCGAACTTTGTGCCAGCAGCTCAAGTAAATTCTGAACTTCTTCGTGACCTAACAGTTGAGCAGCATTATTCGTTAATAGCTGACTTAAATGCGTTGCAAGTACTGTTGCAGCATCTACTACAGTATAGCCTAATGCTTGCGCATGCTCTCTTTGCTCTTCATTAATCCAAACCGCTTCTAAACCAAACGCAGGATCGAAGGTTGGTTCACCCTCAATAGAGCCATAAACCTGACCTGGGTTAATCGCTAACTCTTTATCTGGGCGAATTTCTGCTTCACCGCCAGCAACACCCATTAAAGTAATTCGGTATACGTTTGGTGGTAATTCTAAATTATCTCGAATATGAACAGCTGGGACTAAGAAACCAAAATCTTGAGATAGCTTCTTACGAACCCCTTTCACACGATCAAGTAATTCACCACCTTGCTCTTTATCTACCATAGGGATCAAGCGATAACCTACTTCTAAGCCGATAACATCAACAGGTTGAACGTCATCCCATGATAATTCTTTAGGTTGAGAAGAAGACAACTCCATTGGTGGCGCCGCTTTCTTTTCTTCTGTTTCTTGATCTTTTTTCTTGGTTAAATAATAAGACCAACCACCTGCTAATAATGCCAATAAGATGAATGGAAAGTGAGGCATGCCAGGAACAATACCCATAACAAACATGATGCCTGCCGTTACCATTAATGCTTTTGGATTATCAACCAATTGGAAAACCAGTTGTTCACCCATATCTTCATCGGTGTTTTGGCGAGTAACCATGATAGCTGCACCAATCGATAAAAGAAGTGATGGAATTTGAGCAACTAAGCCGTCACCAATAGTAAGCAATGTATAGATTTGAACCGCTTCACCAAACCCAAGATTAAATTGCGCCATACCGATGGCAAGACCACCAATGATGTTGATGAATAGAATAAGGATACCTGCGATGGCATCCCCTTTTACGAATTTAGAAGCACCGTCCATTGAACCGTAAAAGTCCGCTTCTTTTGTCACTTCAAAACGACGAGTACGTGCTTGTTCTTGGTCAATCAAACCAGCATTTAAGTCGGCATCGATAGCCATTTGTTTACCCGGTAATGCGTCCAAGGTAAAACGTGCGCTTACTTCAGAAATACGGCCCGCACCTTTGGTTACAACCATGAAGTTGATGATCATTAAGATGATAAATACAATTAAACCAACTGCGTAGTTACCGCCAATAACCACGTTACCAAAGGCGTCGATAACGTGACCCGCTGCCCCTGGACCTTCATGACCATGCAAAAGTACCACACGAGTTGATGCAACGTTCAAAGCAAGACGTAGTAATGTTGAAACCAGAAGAATGGTTGGGAACGCTGCAAAATCCAACGGGCGACGAGTATAGATAGTCACAAGTAACACCACCATGGCTAAGGCGATGTTAAAGGTAAACATTAAATCGAGTAAGAAAGCCGGAATGGGTAAAATTACCATTGCCAGAGTGGATAGAACTAAAACAGGTACACCAATAGGAGGTATACCTCGCCCTTGAAGAGCTGATAATTTATTCGGCAGCGGAATTTGAAATTTCATTAACTTCTACTTCTTCTAAACTCGTATTTCTTACGAAACAAATAATAAGTGACTAATAGCGCAATAGCTTAGCTACTTAAAGCAAATTTCGAGCCAGATTAATGTCACTTTTTTGGCTGGCAATTTCCAGTTTTCTGACAGATTGAAGTAGAGTCACAAAAGCAAGATTAACTCATTAATTTTAAAAGAAAAATAAGAATCGCAATTGAAAAAGGTTTTGTAATTTGTATAATTCGTCCTTTATTTATCTCTTGGTGCTGCTATGACTAGTGTATCGCTTAGTACAAATCAAAATGTACTTAATAAAATGGATATTGGTGGTCGTGTTATCATCGAAATTACATGTCCAAATGGTCAATCAGCACAAGCAAATTCACAGTTGATAGGATTCAAAAAGGGACATTACGTTTTCATTGAATACCCATCCTCTCCTCCTCTTGAGTTTAATAAAATCTACCTCGAAGGTGCCGACGTTACTTTTCGTGCAATTACGAACACAACACATTGTGATGTCATCGCCTTTAAAACCACGATTCATTCTGTAATTTATCGTCCTATGGAAATGATTTGTCTGCATGCACCAAGTAGCATTACGATGAAACCAATCCGAACTCACCGACGCATTGAAAGTAAATTTTCGTGTAATTTATCCGTAAACGAACAAAATTTAACGGGTGTCATGAGGGATTTTTCTTTCGGTGGATGTGCCATTGCCTTACCATCAAAACTCAGTCCTGATAGCTTACTAAATAAAAAAATTGCATTAACAATAGAGATCGAAAGTCTTGAACCGATTTCTGTTCGTGGTGAAATTAAAAATATAGATGTAAAAGAGTCGCAATCGAAAATTGGAGTCATGTTTGATGCTGATGGCATTAGTGAATCCGAGTTACAAACTCTTCATCACCAATGCGTTCTTAAAGGCTGGGATAAACAATAAAGTAGGTTATTGTCTATTTTTTCAATTCATCCGGAATAGTTAGCGTACTTTCGTCTAACTCAGGCTTAGTACCACCTTTCTTCTTATACTGCTTCATCTGGAATATGTACGCCAAAATCTGTGCAACCGCAGCAAATAAACCATCAGGGATCTGTTGTTCTAATTCTGTTGAATGATATAACGCACGAGCCAATGGTGGAGCCGGTAAAATATCAATATTATGCTCACGTGCAATCTCACGGATCTTCATCGCTACGTGATCGACCCCTTTAGCAACAACGATCGGCGCAGCATCTTTACTTTGATCATATCGTAGAGCCACTGAGTAGTGCTCCGGGTTCGTCACCACGACATCCGCGGATGGTACATCAGCCATCATACGACGTTGAGTCATTTCACGTTGAAGCATACGGATACGCCCTTTTACTTCTGGCTTACCTTCCGTTTCTTTATATTCATCTTTTACTTCTTGCTTAGTCATTTTTAACTGATTTGCGTGTTGCCAAATTTGAAAAGGAATATCAATGGCAACAACAATCAGTAAAGTACAACTGATCAAAAGTATGAAATTTAATAATATGTCTAATGAGTGAAATATATTGGCAGGATACGTATCCAAGCTTAATTGAAACAGATCTTCTTTACTGCCTTCAATTAAATAAAAAGCCATCCCACCAACAAGAGACACTTTCAAAATAGACTTTAAAAGCTCAACCCAACTCTGCATACCAAACATACGTTTAATGCCCGACATTGGGTTCATTTTTGAAAACTTTGGCATCGCCGCTTCAGATGAAAAGCTGATCCCACCAAGGCCAGCAGCACCAGCTAATGCAGCAACAAACAGAGTAATCAAAATAAGAAAGACAGGAAAAACCAATGCAATCAATGCACCACCAACAATTTCAAGTAACTTATTGGTGTCATAAATCTCTTCTCTCGATATAGAAAAGAAACGTTCCATTACAGAAAATAGCGCTCTTGCTACATCTTCACCAAACCACATTAAGGCAACGGCACCACAAACCAAAACAGAAACAGAAGCGAGTTCTTTTGACCTTGCAACCTGCCCTTTATCTTTGGCCTGTTGCAAGCGTTTGGACGTGGCGTCTTCGGTACGTTCTTGACCGTCACTCTCAGCCATATCTAATGACCTCCACGGTCGTGTTAATTAATAATGATTTCATAATCAACAATCTAATCGGATCATGCTACATATCTGCTCTTCAGCACGAAGCCAATGCAGATCATAGTGATTAAACAAGCCCAAAATAATATAAGACGTCAGTAATAAACCAACGAGCAAGGCAAAAGCAAAACCTAATGAGAAGATGTTTAATTGCGGTGCAGCACGCGTCATTACACCAAAAGAAAGGTTAACCGTCAGTAAAGCAATAATGCCCGATAACGACATACTTAACCCAGCCTTCATCATAATACCAAGCCAACTTGCCATGGATTGATAATCCACACTCGTGAGCTTGCCTACCCCAACAGGTAATGTTGTAAAACTCATCACCACAAAGTTAATCATTTTTAAATGTCCATCAGTTCCTAAGAAAAACAGAATCGATAAGAACATGAATAATTGACCAAGGAGTGGTGTATTCTGACCATTGGCAGGGTCAACCATGGATGCAAAACCTAAACTCGATTGCATACCCAAAATTTGGCCCAAAAGAACAAAGGTTTGGGTAACAAATACAGTAACCATCCCCATTGCCACACCAATAATGATCTGCTCTGCTGTGGTCATAAAACCTTGGAAAGAAACCAATTGAATTTCAGGAGGCATAGCAGGAATAGCGGGCATAACAGCAAAGGTGATGCTTAAACCAAGATAGAGTCGAATTCGAGGCGACACAAAACGAGCCCCAAATACCGACATCACCATTAACATGGCTGAAATACGAGTATAAGGCCAGAAATACGTAGCTATAAAATCTAAAACTATTTGAGTTGGATATTCCATAACATTAGCTCATGTGCATCAATTCAGAGCGCACACGTCAATAGAGTACTGTTGGCATTCGAGCAATAAGTTCATAAAAGTATTCCATCAACATACGCGTCATCCAATGCCCAAACAGCATCAAAGCAAGCAAGGTAACAATAAGACGCGGTAAGAAGCTTAATGTTTGTTCGTTGATCGAGGTTGCGGCTTGGAATACCGCAACAACTAAACCAATTAACAAGCTTGGAATAATGATGGCACATACCATGATTAACACCATGTAAAGTGCACCACGGAATAGATCTATCGCCATTTCAGGGGTCATGATTGCTCCTTAAGTTGCAAAACTGCCTGCGAGGGTGGATAGGATCAAATTCCAGCCATCCACTAATACAAACAACATTAACTTAAACGGTAATGATACGATCATTGGAGAAAGCATCATCATACCCATTGCCATTAATACCGATGCCACCACTAAGTCGATGATCAAAAACGGCAAGAAAAGCATGAAACCTATTTGGAAAGCGGTCTTTAGCTCTGAAGTAATAAACGCCGGAATAACCACAGTAATTGGCACATCTTCTGGGTTTTCAGCTTCAACGCCTGACATATTTACAAAGGTTTCTAAATCTTTTACTCGTGTTTGGGCCAACATGAACTCTTTCATCGGAACCTGTGCAACATCAAACGCTTCACGAGCCGTAATTTCTTCATTGATATAAGGCTGAATTGCCGTGTTATTTACTTTATCAAACACCGGAGCCATGATGAAAAACGTTAAAAACATCGCAATACCAATAATGACTTGGTTTGACGGTGTTTGTTGTAAACCCATGGCTTGACGCAAAATCGACATCACAACAACAATACGGGTAAAAGAGGTCATTAAAATAACCATTGCAGGCAAGAAGCCCAGCATGGTCATTAAACCTAAAATCTGTAAGTTTACAGAGTAATCTTCACCGCCATTGGCATTGGTTGTCATGGTAAATGCAGGGATACCACTACCAGAACTGCTGCCTTTTGCTATGGTTTTTGCTGCTCCAGCTTCTTTTTCCATCGCTGTAACTGTCATGCCTTCAGCACTAGCAGCAGTTTGAGGGATAGAGGAAGCGAGATCATCTACCGCCCAAGCAGGAGATGCCATAAAAAAGAGTGAAAATGCCGCCAAGACGGCGGCAATAAAATTAGTTTTTAGCATTTTTTTTCATCAGTTGGCTAAGTTGAGAAGAGAAAGGCGTCATGGTGTTTTCATTTACCTCTAACGGCTTATCTAGCTTACTTAGCATATTGATATTTTGAGAGGTGATCCCGATTAAGAATTGTTCCTCTCCAACTTGAACGACCGCGATTCGCTCTTTTGTTCCAACAGGCAATTGTTTAACAATGCTCATCGCACTGCCTGATGTTCCTGTTACGCCAGGAAATCGCATTCTCTTTAATAGCCATGCAAAAAAGAGAATTAATGCGATAACAAAAATCAGCGAACCTAATGTTGCCGCTAAATCAACATTAGCCTTTTCAGCTGCAAATAGAGGAAAAGGCACTAACGCCAATAACCATAGCTTTTTCATACCCAATCCCTATTCGTGTTCAATTAACGAAGTTTTTTGATGCGTTCAGTTTGGCTGATAACGTCAGTTAAACGAATACCAAACTTGTCATTCACGACAACCACTTCACCGTGAGCGATAAGTGTGCCATTAACCATTACATCTAAAGACTCACCAGCAATTCGGTCAAGTTCAACAACAGAACCTTGGTTAAGTTGCAGTAAGTTACGAATGCTAATGTGTGAACGACCTACTTCCATAGAAATCGTTACAGGAATATCTAGAATCGTATCAAGCTTACGACGTTCATCTTCGTTGAACTCTGGCGCTTTTTCTTCTAGATCTTCTAAAGGTGCGGTTACTGCTTGAGCTTCTGCACTTTCACTTAATGCTGCTGCCCATTCGTCAGCCATTTGTTGTTCATTTGAATCCATGATCCACTACCTTCTCTGTTTCTTATTCTTCATCATCTAAATCAAACAATACGTCTTTGCCTAGGAAGGCTAAATCCGTTTTCACCATATCTGGACGCTTGATTTTCTCAGTAATCTGTATTGCTAATTTGTCGTTAGATTGACCGACTTTACCGCGGTAAGTTGGTAGGTCTTCTACAAATACGGTTGCCGCTTCTGGCATTTCCACTGGAATGATATCGCCAGCTTCCAGCTCCATTAGATCGCGCAATGAAATTTGGCTCTCTAATAAGTTAACTTTCATCTCTACCGGAACATCCATGATTTCATCGCGTAGTGCTTTGCTCCAGCGAACATCAGTGTCCATCTTGTCACTTTGCACACCGGCATCAAGCAATTCACGAATAGGTTCAACCATTGAATATGGGAAAACAACGTGGAAATCACCACCACCGCCATCCACTTCAATATGGAATGAGCTAACAACGATAACCTCTGTCGGGCTCACGATGTTTGCCATCGTTGGGTTTACTTCTGAATCAAGGTATTCAAACTCAACGCCCATTACTGGCGACCAAGCTTCTTTGTAATCTTCAAAAATCACTTTTAGCAACAATTGAATAATACGACGTTCAGTTGGAGTAAATTCACGACCTTCGATCTTAGCGTGGAAACGACCGTCACCACCAAAGAAGTTCTCTACCAGAATAAAGACTAGTCGAGCTTCCATTGTTACTAAGGCTGTGCCTTTAAGTGGACGGAAACGCACCATGTTTAAACTGGTTGGTACGTATAACGTATTTTGATACTCACCAAATTTCACCATTGAAACACCGTTAATCGATACTTCAGCAGTTTTTCTTAACATATTAAATAAGCTAATACGCATATGGCGTGCAAAACGTTCGTTAATCAATTCCAGTGTTGGCATTCGACCACGAACGATTCGGTCTTGTGATGAGAAATCAAAGCTCTTCATTGAGCCTACATTGTCATCATTACCGACAACATCATCTTCTACATCATCTACACCGTGGAGTAGAGCATCAATTTCGTCTTGGGATAGTAGATCTGTCACATTAAACCTATTGCATTACAAAGTCGGTAAATAATACTTTTTCAACTACAGGCTTGGCTGTAATTTTAGTAAAGGCATCTTGGATATCACGTGTCGCTTGCTCGCGTAGCTCAATTCGGCCACGTGGCTCTCTTAGTTGTTCAACGGTTGCAGCAGCAAATGTCGATAATAAAGCACTCTCAATAAGTGGTGTATGCTGTTTAGCAACGGCTTCATTATCAGCACCTCGCATCATGACCTGTACTTTTAATTGAACTAAACGATCACGTTTATCGCCGGTCACATTAAAGATAAATGGCTGAGGCAAATTTAAATACAGTGCAGGCATATTCGCTTCCAAAGCGGCAATATCTTGCTCTGTTGGTTCTGGTGCTGGCTCGCTTGACATAAAGAACCAAGCAGCAACGCCTCCACCAATCAGTAATAAAGCAACTAATGCAATAATGATCATTAGTTTCTTCTTACCTTTAGGCACATCACCTTGTTCAGCCATTCTCATTCCTCTTTAAATAACTATTAATTTTTATTCTAATGTCGCTAATTTATATTATTGTGCTTACGCGTAAAAACTGATGCCATCATTCGGTTTTGATGATACTTGAACACTGATTTCGTGTTCTTCTGAAGACTCTTCACTAAAACCTGAACCATGGTTGCTATGCTCTTCTTTTTGGTAAGCATATTGTGAAGAATCACCCGAACTTTGTTGTTGTACTGATGTATCGGCCAGTTGGATCCCTTGTTGAGCAAACATTTCACGTAAACGCGGCAATGTTTGTTCAATCGCATCTCTTGCGTGTTGGTTTGAAACCGTAAATTGCACACCGGCGCTATCTGCACCCATATTCAGACGAATGTGCATACGCCCCATTTCTGGTGGATCTAAACGAATATCAACATGCTTAAGGTTTTTCGCCATCATCATATTGATGCGCTCTGCGACTTCATCACTCACCATCTCTTGGCGAATATTTAAAGGCACATTCATTGGGTCTGCTCGTTGCGCTTGAACGGCTGCTGCTTGTTGAGTTGCCGTCGTACCTGACGCATGTGCTAATTGCTGTGCAAAGGTATCTGTGGTTTTAGATTCAGTTAAATTAACCGCTTCACCATTAGCAACTTGAGTCATACCAAGTGCTGAGATATCCATTTTTGCTTTTTTCGCCTCTGCTAACTTTCCAGCTTCAGCTTCTGCCTTGCCAATCAGTGCTGTAGAGGTTAATAATTCTTTGGTTGATTCTTTATTACCAGCAGCTTCACCTTTGCTTTGCGTTTCGCCCTCTACTTGAGTTGACGATTTAGCACTACTACCCCATTGAATTTCTTTTAATGGATCTGTTTTTTCAGCTACGGTTTTGCTGCTGTTTTTCTCACCTTCAGCGGCAATACTTGCTTGAGTAAGCAACACTTCAGCATCGCTTGAATCAGACGATTCTGATTCATCAGATGACTCTTCGTCACCTGAGGCTTTTTTCGCTTCGTCTTTTTTATCAACTAATGTGCTATTAGCTTGATCAAGACGAGATAATAATTCAGAACCTTGGCTTACTTTGTCCTCTGTTGTTTCTTCTTTTGTTTCATCAACAGATTCAGATTCTTTCGATTTGTCGCTCGCTTCAGCTTTTTCAACATCGCCTTTCTCATCAACCGTTGTTTTTTTGGCGTCGTCTTTTTCTTTTAATCCCATTACCTCTTTTAGCTCTTCAATAAAGCCTTCAGATTCTGGTTTATCTACAGCAGCCGTTTTAGTATCTGGCTTTACAGGCGCGGTTTTATTAATACCGTTTAATGATAAGTCATGACTGCTCATAGTATGTTCTCTACATTGAGTGTGGATTTTTTGACGAGCGCGATAGTGGCTCAGCTTTGCTTATTTTAAAGCAAATATTAAGCCACTTTTGTTATTCAATAAGAAGTTGAAAGATTATGAAGGGAAAATGCTGATGAATTAAGAAGACCTTGAAGCAATCACTCAATATGATTATTCAGTTTTACTTCGGCGAGCAAACTGAAGGGTTGAGAACTCATCCATCATTTTTTGCTCTTGCTTATCTAACATTTTTTGTCGCTCTGCTTTTTTCTTGTCCATCATCCACTCATAAGATCGTCGCTGCTTACGAGTCTCTTGCCAATAGGTTTGGCAATTATCCACTTGTGATGTGAAATGGGATTCTGCACTTTTTTGCTTGGTTAATGTTTCATCCAACTGCACCAAAAATTTATTTAAATGTCCATATTGGCTTGCAGTTAACCCTTGCTGGCCACGCTGCAATAGTTGATTACAATAATCAAGACGGTATTTTTCAATCTGCTTTACTTGCTCATAAAAGTCTTCCAACTCAGCTTTGGCTTTATTAAGTGCCATTACCGCTTGGTTTTCTCTTTCTTGGGCTTGCTCTAATAAGAAATCAAAAGTACTTGTCATTTATTATGCCTTAGCCACTAAGCAACATTTTAAGCATGTTTTTACACATATCGTATGGAACACTTTCTTTCATACGCTGTTGTAGATATTCGTCTAATCTTGGTTTTAACGTAAACGCTTGGTCAATAGCAGGATCAGTACCCGGCTTATACGCCCCAATCGATACCAAATCTTGGTTTTTACGACAGGTAGACAACACTTGTCTCACCGCTTTAGACATAAGCATATGTTCTTCGTCGGTAATTTGTGGCATAACACGGCTGACAGATTTCTCTACATCAATCGCAGGGTAATGTCCGGCATCAGCCATTTCACGAGACAATACAATGTGTCCATCCAAAATCGCACGTGAAGCATCGGCGATGGGATCTTGTAAATCATCCCCTTCGGTTAATACGGTAAAGAATGCTGTGATAGAACCCTGATTTTCATTACCATTACCCGCACGTTCAACCAATGCCGGTAATTTTGCAAATACAGAAGGCGGATAACCTTTGGTTGCCGGTGGTTCACCAACAGATAAAGCAATTTCACGCTGTGCTTGAGCAAAACGCGTTAACGAATCCATTAACAGTAAAACATCTAAGCCTTGGTCGCGGAAATACTCAGCAATAGTTAATGCGGTTTGACACCCTTTTAATCGCATCAATGCCGATGCATCGGCAGGAGCGGCAACCACAACAGAACGTTGACGACCTTCAGGGCCTAAAATTTCTTCGATGAACTCTTTAACTTCACGTCCACGTTCACCAATTAAGCCAACCACGACCACTTGCGCGGTTGTACCACGAGTCATCATACCCAGTGTTACCGACTTACCAACACCCGAACCTGCAAATAAGCCTAAACGCTGACCTTTACCCACAGTAAGTAAACCATTAATTGCTTTTAAACCAACATCAAGCGGCTCTGAAATCGGTTTTCTGGATAATGGGTTAATTGGCTCAGAAGTAAATGATGCTGTATGTTCAGTATAAAGTTCACCAAGACCATCAATAGGATTACCTACCCCATCAACCACGCGCCCAAGTAGCTCCATACCAACAGGAATACCACTGCCATCGGCGATTGGAGTTACTTTAGCGCCAGGTAAAACACCTGAAACTTGTTCGCTTGGCATTAAAAATAAGTTTTCACCTGAAAAACCAACAACCTCAGCTTCGATCTCACCATTTACAGTTTCCACTAAACAAGAACTGCCAATAGGTGCTCGGCAACCTGTTGCTTCCAGCGTTAGTCCAACAACACGCACTAATTTTCCAGAAGCAATAGCACGTGTGGTTAAGCCTGTGGTTTTGTATTGAGATAAACGTTCAGATAATGGCAACATTACTGATTTCCTTGATGGCGATTCACACCACAGAATTTGTTCAGTACGCTCTTAATTCGTTCTTCTAGCAAATAACTCACTTTTGAATCAGAGGCTTGAATATTTATATCACCTAAATTCATCGACGGCTCAGCAGTTAATGTCCACTGCTTTTGCGTTAAAGCTTCTTCGCCATACGCTTCAATAACTCGTTGGTGATCTTCTGGATTTAACGCAATTTTAATTTCGCGTTCAGTAACAGGCAATGTTTCTACTGATTCTCGAACCGTATCTAAAATCACTTGAGGATTTGTTTTTACTTCTACGTGAACCACTTCTTTAGTCAGTGCTAACACCATATCTATCAGTTGTTTTTCGACTTGAGAATCAAGCAATGCTAACGGTTCTGCAAACTTGTCTGCCATGGTAATTAATTGCTGAATACGTTCTTGAATCTCAGCTTGGCCTGCTGCAATTCCTTCGTCATAACCAACTTGATAACCTTCAGGCTTCCCTGCTTCAAAACCTTCCGCTTGACCTTTTTCTAAACCTTCTTTATAGCCAAATTCTTGGCCTTCCATTAAGCCTTCGTTGTAAGCGCCTTGCTTAATTTGTTCAATGATTTCTTCTGTTAAAACAAATTCTTCTGGCTCTTCTTCTTTTGGAAGCGATGGAGTCCAACTTGGATCGTAATTAAAAGCAGTTTCACGAGCAGGCTTATTTGGATCAGAGTAATCTGGAGACTCCCAAATATTGGTTTTTTGTAGTTCACTCTCATCGGTAATGCGGATAAAGCCACGTTTTTTGCTAATACTCATGATGATAACCCGTAAAAAAAGAAGAAGATTTAGAAAGAATAACGGCTATTTCAATTTAATTATGAAATAGCCGTTTAATTATAACTCAATGAAATGAAAACGTATTATACGAATTCATCCGCACCACCAGAAAGCATTAGATCACCAGAATCTGCCATTCGACGTGCCACTGCCAGAATTTCTTTCTGAGCGGCTTCAACGTCTGCAACACGGACTGGACCCATTGCTTCAAGATCATCACGCATAAGTTCAGCTGCACGTTTGGACATACACTTAAACATTTTCTCTTTAAGTGCATCATCTGCACCTTTAAGTGCTTTTTGCAGAACTTCTTGTGGAACATCACGCAATAGCATTTGAATACCTTGGTCTTGTACATCGATAAGGTTTTCAAATACAAACATAAGATCTTGAATCTGAGTTGCGGTCTCTTCATCTTGGTCACGGATTTGATCCATCAACATACCTTCAATGCTGTTATCTAGGTAGTTCATGATTTCTGCCGCTGCTTTCAGGCCGCCAATTTTCGCAGCTTGAGCACCAGATTGACCTGCGAATTGTTTCTCCATGATTTCGTTCAATTCAGCAAGTGCTGATGGTTGAACTTCTTCTAGGTGCGCAATACGCATCATTAGATCAAGACGAACACGTTCAGGGAATTGAGATAAAATCTCCGCCGATTGGTCTGGATCTAAGTAAGATAATACGATGGTTTGGATCTGCGGGTGCTCATTCATAATGATGCTTGCCACTTGACGAGGATCCATCCATTTCAATGAATCCAGGCCTTTAGAACCGCTACCTAGTAGAATTTGATCGACTAGGTTATTCGCTTTATCTTCACCAAGAGCAGCAACTAATGCGTTACGCATAAAGTCTTCGCTGCCCATACCAATGCTGGTGTATTTCTGAATATCTTCTAAGAACGCACGGTGAATCGCTGACACTTTGATCTGATTTAAGTCAGATACGGTTGCCATTGCTGCACCTACTTTTTGAACTTGCTTTGGTTCTAAGTGACGAATAATACTTGCCGCATCTTCTTCACTTAAACTTAGCAATAAAATCGCTGCACGCTCTGAGCCTGATAATGAAGAAAGATCAAATTCTGGTGTTTCTTCTTCTTTATTTCCTGCTTCTACAATTTCATTAGCCATTTTCAGATACCCAGTTTCGAACTACTTGTGCTGCTAATTCCGGTTCATTTGCTACTAGCGCACGAACCGCTTTCAATAAGTCTTCATCTTTATGCAGATTAGGAAGATCGATGCCCGAGCCAAACTCGAATCCATCTCCATCTAAATCACTGCCAATTAAGCCCATCTCACCTTCAGCATTACGTTCTGCATTTGCCAATGCTTCATCTTCTGCTTGGTTAGGGAACAGTAATTTATTCATTGCTGGACGAACAAGAACAAGAATAACGGCGATAATAACCAAGGCACCAGCAAGCCATTTAACCCAATCGTTAAAGTTAGGGTTTTCCCAAATTGGCACATCAATCGCAATTGGTTGCTCTTCAATAGCAAACTTCACGCTCAGTACATTCAGTAAATCACCACGTTGTTCATTTAGACCAACACTACCAATAATGATTTGACGGATCTTATCTAATTCTGCTGCTGAAATTGGTGTATAGGTAACTTCACCGGTTTCAGGATTAACGCTTTGACGCTCTTTAATAGCAACAGATACCGTTTGTCGAGCTACAGTTCCTGTTTGTTTACGTTCATGGCTAATGGTTGTATCAAGTTCAAAGTTTCGCGTTGCTTCTTTATGAACTGAACCTTGACCTAGTACCGAACCATCTTTTAATTCTGCGATATCTTGAGGGATAGCGGAATCTACCGGCGGTTGGTTACTTAGCGCACCAGGGACACCAGCAATCACATTACCGTTGTTATAATCTTCTAACGTGTATTCACTTCGAGTAGATGGCGTTTGAGGATCAAATTGCTTACGAGTTTGCTCAACAGCACTGAAATCCATAGACACATCCACTTGAGCGGTATAGTTACCTAAACCCAAAATAGGAATAAGGATTGCGTCAATTTTATCTCGTAAAGATTGCTCTTGTTTACGCTCTAATTCTTGCTCTTTTCGATGAGCCATTGCCATCGGGTCTTGCGTACCAGAGCTAAGAAGACGACCATGCTGATCCGTTACGGTAACACGTGTTGGTTTCATTCCTGGAACCGCACTTGCAACCATATCAACAATCGAATCTACTTCTTCTTGTTTTAGCATTGCACCCATTCTCATGGTCAAGAATACCGTTGCCGACGCTTCTTGATTATGACGAACAAATACGCTTTGTTTTGGCATTGCGAGTAATACTTGAGCTTTACGAATTGGTCTCATTTGCTCAAATGTACTTGCTAATTGGCGTTCACGGCTTAGTTTTAGACGCTCTTGCTCTAAACGCTGTGAAACCCCAAAGCCCATATCTTGCAATAAAATATCATCTCCCTCACCAACGGCTTTATTTAAGCCTGCGCGAGACAGATCAAGATTCATTTTACTGAATTCAGAGGCGGGAACTAAAATGGTATTACCATCTAGTTTGTATTCTGCTTTTTGAGCATCAAGATGATCAAGCACTTGGATAAGTTCATCTGTTTCATAAACTCCAAGCGGACGCATCTCTGGTTCTTGAACCCAAAAGAAAAGCATGACAATTAACGCCACACAAATAGAAACAGATAATACGAGGATAACCTGACGTAATAAGTCAAGATTACCCAAAGCTGAATCTAATTTTGAAGAACTTTGCTCATCAACATCTGGATTTTGTACGTCAACAGAGCTATCCAGTGCCATAGCACCGCCTGTTGGCATATCATCCGATACGGCTAAGTTCGTGTTTTTGTTCTCTTCCGACACGCTTTAATTCCTAGAAATTAGACTGGCATATTCATCAGTGCTTTATAAGCATCAACTAGCTTATTGCGCACTTGAATTGTGGCATCAAATGCAACGCTTGATTTATTTCGTGCAATCATAACGTCTGATAATGAAACCCCTTCATCACCTCTGTCAAAACGCACTGCTAAATCACTTGATGCCTTTTGTAATCCATTTACGTTATTGACGGCTTTCGCAAACATAGCACTGAAGTCCGCACCGACTTCTTTTCCTGTTACTTGACGCGTTGTATTTGACGCGTCAAGCATCATTGCTTGCATCTCGTCCTGTAAACCACCGATTTTCATTTCTATTCTCCGACCCAGTCAACTTCTTGACTTAATTTTACGACCCGAAGTATATAAAGCAATTTACATACCAATATATCAATAACGATAACTCATTGTTTTAACTTGGGATATCTATTCCAGCATCACGCATCTTCGCTAACTTATAGCGTAACGTTCTTGGGCTAATACCTAGTTTTTCAGCGACATCTTTTCGTTTACCATCACAGGCTTTTATGGTTTCAAGGATAATGATAAATTCTTGTTCTCGAAGTTCACCACCTAACCCACTAGATGCAACCAAAACCTCACTTTCTTCAGACGTTGCAGGTGCAGCTGTCTCGTTTATTGACGGTACTTGTTGCTCAGGTCTAATTGTTGGCGCTTCACCACTGACTACTTGTTGTAAGCCGTCCGCATCCGCCCAATCAACCCCTTCTAATAAAACATCTTCCGCCGTGATCGTATGCTCTTCAGCAAGAATAAGCGCACGCTGAACTACGTTATCTAATTCACGAACGTTACCCGGCCATGGGTATGCTTCTAGTTTTTGAGTGGCTTCTGCACTAAAACTAGGAACTGGTAAACCTTGTTTTTGACAGTGACGCTCTACTAAGTGTTGAGCTATCGGTGCAATATCACCTTTACGATCTTTTAATGGCGGCCATGCAATTGGGAATACGTTTAAGCGGTAATATAAATCTTCACGGAAGTTACCTTCTTCAACGTACTTTTTCAGATCACGGTTACTGGTTGCTAAGATACGTACATCCAACTTAATGCTCTTACGACCACCTAAACGTTCAACTTCACGTTCTTGCAATACACGCAGTAACTTAGCTTGTAGGTTAAGATCCATTTCACTGATCTCATCCAGTAAAATAGTACCACCTTGAGCTTGTTCAAATTTACCCGGACAGGCTTGAACAGCCCCTGTAAAAGCACCTTTTTCATAACCAAATAATGTGGCTTCTAACATGTTGTCAGGAATCGCGGCACAGTTAATAGCAACAAATGGGCCTTCACTTCGTTGTGAATTATTGTGGATGTAGCGTGACATGACTTCTTTACCTGAACCACTAGGACCAAGCACCATCACGTTAGCGTCTGTTCGTGCTACTTTGTCAGCTAATTTAAGTAACTTAAGACTCTTTTCATCAGCAACAATAGCATCACCCGTTTGCTCCGTTTTCACTGGCGCATAACGACTGACCATATTCAGTAATACTTCAGGTGCAAATGGCTTAGCCATGTAATCAATAGCACCGTCTTTCATTGCAGAAACCGCATCTTCAATATTGGCGTAAGCGGTCATTAAAAGAACCGGAAGATTCGGCCAATTCAATTTAATACTGCGCAATAAGGCTAATCCACCCATGCCAGCCATTTGAACATCAGAAACAACAATATCAACAGGTTCTTTCTTCAAAATAAGTAATGCTGTTTCTGCGCTATCGGCTTCTACCCACTCGTAACCAGCTAACTCTAGCGTGTCGATCAAGGCTTCACGTAAACCTTCATCATCCTCGACAATTAATACTTTGCTTTGTGCCATGATTTATTCTCCAGATTCTGTTTGAGCTAGGCTGTCTGTTGGGGTTGCTGATAGTGGAATTGACATGGTAAAACATGCGCCATCATCCGGTTCTGAATACAATTCAAGTTGTCCTTTGTGAGCTCGACAAACCATTTGTACAACCGCAAGACCAAGGCCTGTGCCTTGAGAGCGAGTAGTAAAAAATGGTTCCATTATTTTGTCTTGTAACTCTAGTGGTATACCGGGGCCATTATCTTGCACCGATATTTTTAATAGCCCATTCACAGGTCTGAAAAAGACGTCTATTTGACATCCCTTCCCTATCACTTGAATGGCATTCATGATCAAATTACTAATAGCGCTAGCAATGGCATTGGCGTTGCCCATTAGCACTGTATCTTCATGTTCGACTTCTAAGTAGTAATCGACTTGATTTGATTGCAGAGCGGTTTCAACCATTGGGCGATATTCAGCAACCAAGTCACCTATTGTGAATGGCTTAACGACTTTATTATCACCGCCTTTAGCAAAGAGAAGCATGTCATTCACTTGCTTTTCTAGATCATGAAGGCGATCAACCAATTTGGTTTGAAAACGTTTATGTGTTGCGGCTGGTAAATTTGGTGACCCTAAGTTTGAGGCGTACAACATCGCACTCGACAACGGTGTTCTCACTTGGTGAGCTAATGATGCGACCATCTTACCTAATGAAGATAATCGTTGAAGATCACTCACACGAGATTGCAATAAACGCGTTTCAGTCAGATCAGTGATCAATATTAGTTGACCTGTTTCTGATGCCGAAATTGCCAATCGAACTTTGCGTCCGTTACGCAATGAGATCTCATGACCATCATCTTCTCTTGGATCAAACGATCGTTGAATGACTTCAAACCAACGTTCTCCCAATAGAGGTAGACCTAAAAGCTTAATTGCTTCTGGATTGACTTCACACACCATACCTTGTGTATCAAGTAAAATAACACCAGCAGGCATAACATCTAGTACTTGCTTATATCGTGTATTTTGCTCTTCTACTGTGCCAAGAGGTGAGTTTAATTCACCCTCAGAATTACCCTGCATAATTTTATTCCCGCCAAAACAACAAAAGGGCTGATGCATTTTACATGCCAGCCCTTTTGGTATTTATTATCAACGACTTACATTAAACATGTAAGCTTGACGGTCAAATTTTTGTCATTTAAATTAGTGAAACGTTATCTCTTTTTGACTAAAGAGTATTAACGCATATCATCTTTATTTAAATTATATTTACGCATTTTCTCAACAAGAGTAGTACGACGCATACCTAGCATGTCTGCTGCTCGTGCAACAACACCATTTTGTGCTTCAAGTGCTTGGCATATCATATTAACTTCAACTTCAGCTAACATCTCTTTCAGATTTAAACCATCTTCTGGTAAATCATTCGATGTTGGTCCTGCGTTTTGCATTCCTTGTTGAGGAATACCACCATCACTAAAGTTAGCAAACATGTCAGCTAATGCCGCTTGTTCTTGCTCTTCAATTGATTGCTGATTGTAATTCTCAGGTTGGAACTCTGGAATATCACTATAACGATACTTCGTTGGTAAGTGATTTACGTCCACCGATTCCCCAGGGAATAAGATCATCAAACGCTCAATTAAGTTTGCTAATTCACGTACGTTACCAGGCCAATGGTGTTCCATTAACGAGTTAACAGCACGAGGAGTTAGTCGTACACGTGTGCTGCCTTCAGCTTCCATTCTTGCTAATAACTCTTGCAGCAACAAAGGAATATCTTGCTTACGTTCACGTAATGCTGGCATTTCAATTGGGAAAACATTTAAACGATAATACAGATCTTCACGGAATGTGCCTTTCTCTATCATCTCATCTAAATTACGGTGCGTCGCAGCAACAATACGAACATCAGCACGAATACTCTGATTACCACCAACACGCTCAAAACAACGCTCTTGAAGAACACGAAGTAATTTCACCTGCATCGGCATTGGCATATCACCAATTTCATCTAAAAATAACGTACCGCCTTGCGCAAGTTCAAAGCGACCTTTACGTGCAGTAATTGCACCAGTAAACGCCCCTTTCTCATGGCCAAACAGTTCACTTTCTAGAAGATCTGGTGGGATTGCACCACAGTTAACCGGAACAAATGGTCCTTTACGGCGTGGCGAATGATAGTGCAAGTTACGTGCAACTACTTCTTTACCCGTACCCGATTCACCCAAAACCAATACACTTGCTTCTGTACCTGAAACTTGTTCAATTAAATGGCGAACAGTACTAATAGCTGTACTTTGTCCAACCATACTACGGAATAACGTATTTTTACGGCCTAGGTGGGGTACTTCTAACCCACGACGACCCATAAATTCTTGGCAATGACGTAACGCATCGGTTAATTGAGGATAATTAACTGGTTGATTCAGTTCACCTACATAGTTTGTCAATTCCTCAACATCATGCATAGCCCCCGCAAGCATAATGACTGGAATATGATTATGTACAACTAATGAACTTTTGATTATATCTTTCAGCGCTTGGTCAGAAACTTGACCTAAAAAACAAGCACTCCATGGCTCACTCCACTCAAAAGTAGACAATTCTGAAGCTGAAATGGCATGACAATGTTCACCGATAAACTCAAGGATCACCTTAAGATTATGACGGCTCTGAGCATCATCTTCAATAATAAGAGTCTTTGCTAAACCTTGCATAGATGTGGATATGCCTTAATTCTTTGATTTATGTGGTCTATTCATTGAACAGCAACGAAATATTGCCCACATATTATAGCATAAGAAAAATAAGGCAACTATGACTGTCTACTTATCGACAGTCATGTTGTAAATGAGAGGTTAGTATAAAAATCGAAAAATAAATTTGATTTATAAAATCGGTTTAATTAGATACCAACTTGATCTGCGGTAAGGTTATGAAATTCTGCAGGAATTTGATCCCAAGCTGATTTGATTTCACGTAACATTTCTACGACATCATCAATAGCCTGACCATCATTGTTTTGGTTAGCATGTGAAATTTGGCGGATCATAAAATCGTATAAAGAATCTAGGTTACTTGCAATTTCACCACCATCGTCCATTGATAGACATGAACGTAGACTGATCACGATGTCTAATGCTTTGCCAAGACGCTCACCTTTAACAGGTGTATTACCTTGTTCCATGGCAGCTTTACCTTGGATTAAACGCTCAATAGCTCCAGCCATCAGCATTTGAATTACCTTATGAGGTGATGCAGCACTTAATTGGCTATCGATTGATACCTTTTTATATGCCTGTAGTGAACCTCTCATCGTATTTCCTCAGTTTTATTGAAATTTTCTATACAACTGAACCGATTTCTTCGCATGATTCAGTTTTTGATAATCAAGTGCAAATTGCTGCCCTAACTCTGTCATCTCTTCAACAATGAGTTGGGTTCGTGCAATTGCGAGTTGCCATTCAGTGGATGCCACTATTTCTGACGCTTGCATACATGCATGCAAGAGTTGTTCCCGATTTGCTAAAAAAGTAGCCAATTGTTCAAAATTAATATCTTCACTACGATATTGTTTTTGCAACTCTTGATCTAATACTTCTAATTGCTTTAGTAATTCCATCGGTAACCTCTATATCAATAACAAGGTTGTATTAACCCAGCGCATTCATCATACCTGATAACTGCGCTTTCATTTTTCCGGTTACATCTTGCATATTGGCAAATTTATTACGCGTACGCTCTTGAAGACTTTCCATTCGGCGATCTAAATCCACCTGCTGATCATTAAGGCGATAGTTTTGATCTCGCATCGTATTCATTCGTGTACGAATTGGACCACTCACCCCTGTCATGCTTTGAATTACATCTTCAACTTTCTTAGCAAAGCCTTTTGATCCACCAAAGAAAGTATGCAACTGACTGAAATTTTCATTCAATTGACGATCTAACATGGATTGATTGATTTCAAGAGTACCTTGTCGAGTCGTTGAAATACCAAGCTCTATCAGTGTTTTTATTCCTGTAGGAGCCGATTCAACTGGCGCTACAAATACAGATTTTAAGCGAGACTCAGCCGAACGTACAACACTGTCTCCAGCAAGTGGACCACTTTGTCCAGTCGCTGGATCAAAGCCACTTAATGCTTTGGTGGTCTCATAGAACTGATTGTAAGTATTAACAAATTGTTCGATAGCAGCTTTTACAGTATCTCTATCAAACTGCACATCTAAATCGATGCGTTTACTTGCTTCTGCTGTTGTACCTTTTAAAGTGATATCAACACCTTGAACTGCATCTTGAATAACATTGGTGTCACTGCTTATTCTTGCTACACCATCCAAGACCACTTTTGCACTACTTGCCGATTGAACTTCTTGAAGACCAGAATATAAAGGTTTGCGTGGACCTTCAGGTTTAATTGTCTCCACAACCTTTTCAATCGGTTCTAATTTTTCTTTTGCTATTTCTTTAATTGTTGGCGGCAGTTTTTCTACTTTTTCTTTTGCTATATCAACAAGTTCTTTTTTCGGTGCTTCTTTCTGAGGCGCTTCATAAGTAATACCAGCAGCTTGGAAAACCGTATCTGGCGTTTGTCCAATTTCTGCAAGCGCTTCTGCAGCGTCTTGATCGCCTTGCTTTGCCGCTTTAGCTAATTCAATCTTTTCATCTTCATTTGGAAGTGCCGCTTGCAGTGTTCCGGCAGTACGCTCACTCCACCCTGACATGCCAGATGTTGGATCGGTTGGATCTTCTAACGTCGCTAATGCTGCTGTTGCTTCTTGCTGCATCATGATTTCTTTAGCTGCTTTTTCTTCACGAGCTAATTCACGATTGGCATAATCAATCAAAGGTTTAAAGTAAGCGTATTTTTCTTCGTCACTCAGCTCTGGTACTTCTTGCTCTGTAATTGGCTCACGAACTTGTTGAGCGGCAACTTCAGGCACTTGCTGATATTGAAGCAATGTTGGAATATCAAACTTCGTTGATACCGTTGGATCAAAGTCAGGGTTAAACGCAAATCGATGCAGTTGGTTATTATATTTTGCATCAACTTCAATTTTAACTTTGTTACTTTCACCTGGCTTATCAGATGCGAGAATTAAACGAGAGCCACCATCGTCTTTTACGATAGAAGCTTGCACACCTGGATTTGAAGGTGCACTGTTAATCTGTTTTAAAATGTCAGTAATTTTATTATTTTGGCCGACAACATCAATGGTAAATGATTTCTTACCTAGCGATATTTCTAATTTACCTGGGCCAAATTTAGCATCATCACGAATAGGAGACGATGCTAGCTTTTGAGCTTGAGCAAGTTGTAAAACGTCAATAGTATAACGACCTGCAAGTGCATCAGGGCTCGCCGTAGCACTAACTACATCTTCATCACTACTTGAGATAGTTCTCGATGCAAATGTGTCGTCTTGACGGAAAGTCGTCATAAGATTCTTCATGGTATCTAATGATTCTTGCAGACGGCCGTAACCACTAATATTAGTATCTATGTCTGAACGTTCACGGTCGATGCGCTGCTGCTTAGGTAAGCGCTCGCTTTCAACTATTTTGCTCACCATAGAATTAATATCTAGGCCACCACCCATCCCCATCGGGCTAACACTCATGAATCGCTTTCCTCAATTAACGGTTTAAATCCTCTCAGCTATCAATCCAGATGCACTGGCAGCTAAATCTCTAGCAACTTCCAACATCTTTTCATCGGGAATTTGTCGAATGATATCACCGCTGCTGACTTCAAAAACGGTAATAACCTGCCGCCCTGACTCTTCATCTAGGCGAAACGATAATCCTCGATCCATGCTTTTAACGTATTCATTAAGCTCTTCTACTGCTTTATGAAGTGCTTCTTTCTTTTTCGTTTCAAGCTTTTGTTCTGCTTCTGCAACAATGGCTTCGCTAGCGGTTAAAGGTTCTGTACCTTCAATAAGCGATGCTTTGTTATCTACATAAACAGATGATGTTGGTTGCACATTAGAACTAGCAATTTGCGTGCCGTTATTTGAAGGGGGTGTGGAGTGGATTGTTGAAGATACAAATGATGAATCCATAGTATTTTCCTCCTAATACGAAAAAAGACAGCAAGAGGAGCGGTCCTGCTGTCATATTTCAGTAAGTGGGTAGACGATGAAGCCGCCCACCTACCTATTTTAGTATTATCAATTAATCAACGATTAACGTAATAGACCTAGAGCAGCGTTTGGCGCTTGCTTAGCTTGAGCAAGAATAGAAGAACTTGCTTGCTGTAGGATTTGAGACTTAGTCATTTCAGTTGTTTCTTTCGCGAAATCAACGTCTTTGATTTGGCTCTTAGAAGCAGAAACGTTTTCGTTAATGTTGTCTAAGTTGCTGATTGTGTGACCCATACGGTTTTGAGCAGCACCTAGCTCAGAACGGTGGCTATCAACAAATTTCATTGCTGCGTCAACAACTGCTACTGCGTTTTGAGAACCAGCAACTGTAGTTACGTCGATGTTACCAACAGTTTTGTTTGCAACTTCAGCATCAGCCATACCAGTTTCTTTAGCTAGAGCACCAGAGAAGCTGATTTCGCCTTCTGCTACGTCTTTAGCTGCGAATACTTGTAGTTTGCCATCTTCGCCAACAGAAGCGCTAACTTTGTCAGTTTGACCGTTGATGTATGTTGCAACTTCTTCGATATCGTCGCCAGCTTTAGCGTTGATTTCGATAGCTTGCTCTTCACCATTCTTATCAGCGATTGTGATAGTCATGTTTGCGTCTTTACCAGCAGTCCAACCAGCAGCAACACCTTCAGAAGCTGTGAATGTTTTACCACCCATGTTTGCTTCGTCTGCACGTAGGTTGTTTAGAGTAAGCATTACTGCTTCACCTGAATCAGCACCAACTTGGAAAGATTTAGTACCGAAGTTACCGTTAAGTAGACGTGTGCCACCGAAAGAAGTTGTTTCAGCGATACGGTTCATTTCGTCAGAAAGAGCCGTAACTTCTTGTTGGATCGCTTGACGGTCAGCGTCAGTGTTTGAACCATTTGACGATTGCAGTGCTAGGTCACGTACACGAGAAAGGATGTTTGAAGTCTCTTTCATTGCGCCTTCAGCAGTTTGCATCATAGAGATGCCGTCGTTTGCGTTACGAACCGCTACGTCTAGACCACGAGTTTGCGTGTTTAGACGGTTAGAGATTTGTAGACCAGCTGCGTCATCTTTAGCACTGTTGATTTTGCTACCAGATGATAGACGTTCCATAGATTGGTTAACGCCGTCAGTTGCGCTGTTTAAGTAACGCTGTGCAGTCATTGCTGATACGTTAGTATTTACTGTAATAGACATAAATAGATCTCCTAAGGGAAAGTGCAATGGTGGTTTGGTCTCATCCTCCGCCCCAGCCATTGTTTCTCACATATATTTAAAAGCGTATCTCTATATACTTTGTAGACTCTCACCTCTACAAAATACATCGCCGAGATAGCCTAAGTTTAATTTTTATAAAGTAAGTCAGACTCACTTATAACCTGTTGGGATTGAACTTTGCAGATGGCATAAGCTCACATTCTCACAAGTGTTTACTATGCTGATTAGCCCAACAGGCCTAATGCTGCATTTGGTGCCTGCTTAGCTTGAGCTAGGATAGACGAGCTCGCTTGTTGCAGGATTTGAGATTTCGTCATTGCTGTCGTTTCTTTAGCAAAATCAACATCTTTGATTTGGCTGTTAGACGCATTCACGTTCTCGTTAATGTTTTCTAAGTTGTTAATAGCGTGGTTGAAACGGTTTTGGAAAGCACCTAAATCAGCACGGTTTGAATCAACGTATTGCATTGCTGAATCAAGAATTGCTACTGCTTTTTGTGAACCACCAACACTTGTTACATCGATGCTCTTAACTGTGTCAGATACTTTATTACCCATACCCAGTTCGTTGCTTAATGAACCGCTGAATTCAATATCAGTTGCATCTGCTGCTGCAAAAATTTGTAATTTGCCGTCTTCAGTTACAGAAGCGTTTACTGCATCGCTTTGACCATTGATGTAAGTTGCTACTTCTTCAATGTCGTCACCAGCTTTTGCATTGATAGTGATGTTTTGTTCTTTACCTTTGCTATCAACAAAGTTCATTGTTAATTCTGTATTTTCAGCACCCACTTTCCAGTTTGAGTCTTTACCTTCAGTCGCTGAGTAAGTAGAACCACCCATCGCTGTTGTATCAGAGCGCATGTTGTTCAGAGTAAGCATTACCGCTTCACCTGAATCTGAACCGATTTGGAAAGATTTAGTACCGAATTGGCCGTTAAGTAGGCGAGAGCCACCGAACGATGTTGTTTCTGCAATACGGTTTAATTCGTCATTCAAAGCAACCACTTCTTCTTGAATCGCTGTACGGTCTGCATGTGTATTTGAACCGTTAGCTGATTGAAGTGATAAATCACGCATACGTTGAAGGATGTTCGTTGTTTCGTTCATCGCACCTTCAGCAGTTTGCGCCATTGAGATACCATCATTTGCATTTCGAACTGCAACATCTAAACCACGAGTTTGAGATGTTAGACGGTTTGAAATTTGTAGACCCGCTGCATCATCTTTAGCACTGTTAATTTTAAGACCTGAAGACAAACGCTCCATTGAGCTGTTTAGGTCGTTAGTTGCGTTGCTTAGGTAACGCTGTGCTGTCATTGCTGATACGTTTGTGTTTACATTGATAGACATAATTTATTTCTCCACTTTGGTTCCGAATCACTCCGCTCCTGGACCGGTAACCGTATTGTTCATCGTTGATACTTAACTTAGCGACCTACTTTCAAATTACTTTAGAAAAACTTTTAATTTTTTAAGCTTTTCTTTTTTAAGTACTTTTAAGCTTTTTCTTAGTCGCTGTGCCTTGTAATTAAGTTATCGCTCGCAATCGGAAACTCTTTAGGAAAAAATGCAAAAAAAACGAAAATAATTTAAATCCCAGATAAAACGTGAGGAAAATCACCTAATTTAGAGGGAAATAGATATTTATTGATGATTTTATAAACAAAAAAAGCCGAGGCAAGCCCCGGCTTTGGCATAGTGTGAGAGCACTATTACCTTAGAAGTTGTTTAAATCTTCTAAAAAATTAGCGTAATAAGCCAAGAGCAGCGTTAGGCGCTTGCTTAGCTTGAGCTAAAATAGAAGAACTTGCTTGTTGAAGAATCTGAGATTTCGTCATCTCTGTTGTTTCTTTAGCAAAATCGACATCTTTAATTCGGCTATTAGATGCTGAAACATTTTCATTAATGTTATCTAGGTTGTTTATCGCATGGCTAAAGCGGTTTTGGAATGCACCTAAGTCAGCACGGTTTGAATCAACAAATTGCATTGCTGCATCAAGAATAGCCACAGCCTTCTGAGAACCACCTACCGTAGTTACGTCGATGCTCTTAACCGTCTCAGCTTGCGCTGCACCCATATTCAGTTCACCAGCTAATGAACCACCAAATTTAACTTCACCTTGAACTTTATCGTTAGAGGTTACAATTTGTAGCTCACCATTTTCTGATACTGACGCATTAACCGCATCTGTTTGACCATTGATGTAAGTCGCTACTTGCTCAATATCATCACCAGACTTAGCATTAATCGTTAACTCTTTCTCTTCACCTGCACGGTTTACATAAGAAACAGTCAATTCTGATTTCTCAGCATTTACAGCCCAATCACCACCCAGTGCCGTTTCTGCTTTATAGCTTGTTCCGCCCATTGATGCAGAGTCTGAACGCATGTTGTTAAGGCTAAGCATTACCGCTTCACCTGAATCAGCACCGATTTGGAATGATTTAGTACCAAATTGACCATTAAGAAGACGAGAACCACCGAAAGAGGTTGTTTCAGCAATACGGTTCAGCTCATCATTAAGCGCACCGACTTCTTGTTGAATCGCTTCACGATCAGAAGTTGTATTTGAACCGTTTGCTGATTGTAGTGATAAGTCACGCATACGTTGTAAGATGTTTGTTGACTCATTCATTGCACCTTCAGCTGTTTGTGCAATTGAAATACCATCGTTTGCATTGCGTACAGCTACATCTAAGCCACGAGATTGTGAAGTCAAACGGTTTGAAATCTGTAGGCCAGCAGCATCATCTTTTGCGCTGTTGATTTTAAAGCCAGAAGATAGACGTTCCATTGATTGATTCACGCCATCCGTTGCATTGTTCAAGTAACGCTGAGCTGTCATTGCTGATACGTTAGTATTTACTGTAATCGACATAGTGGTATCTCCGTTTAGTTTTCCGATTGTTTTCCGTAGTTCGGAAAACTGAGCTTTATTATTCGACACTAAATTGATTGTTATTAGTGCCTGATACTTAACTTAACGACGGTTAAAAATAAACCTTTATCGATTTATTTATAAAATAGATGATTACTTTATGAACTATGATCGTGCTTCAAAGTTTTTTACAATTGACTAAAAAATAGCTAAAGTTTTTTTGCTTTTGACCAAGTATTAGCCAGATCCTTGATACAAAAGGGGTTTAGCCACCCCTTGCTTTAGATTTAGTACCTTATTTCTTTATTTATTCCGCTTTAGCTACTTTATTTTCTTTAGACGAAAAAAAACCAGCAATGATTGCTGGTTTAAAAAATAGTTATGTCGATTGATATAAGTTAACCAAGCAATTTTAAGGCAATATCTGGTGCTTGTTTTGCTTGTGCTAGTACCGTTGAGCTTACTTGCTGTAAGATTTGAGCTTTCATCATCTCAACCGTTTCTTTAGCAAAATCTGTATCTTCAATACGACTGTTTGAAGCGGCAACATTTTCATTAATATTATTCAAGTTATTGATAGCGTGGTCAAAGCGATTTTGAAAAGCGCCTAACGTTGCTCGTTCTTTATCAACAAACCCCATTGCTGCATCTAAAGTTGCAATAGCACGTTGTGAGCCACCAACACTCGTTAGGTCTAAATCATTAACGGTATCAAATACAGCACCACCAATAGCTAATTCAGCAGAGAGTGTTCCTCCAAATGTCACCGCACTTGATACCACGTCACCCGCAGTAAACAATTGAAGTTGACCTTTCTCATCAACGGATGCTTGAACGGTATCGTTTTGACCATTGATATACGTAGCCAATTCTTCAATATCATCACCCGCTTTCGCTTCAATTGTGATTTCTTGAGCTTTACCATTTTCATCATTAAATGACATGGTAAGCGTTTGACCACCTTCTGGTACTGTCCAACCTTTGTTTAATTGGTTTTGAGATGTGTAATGAAACCCACCCATCGCTAGTGTATCTGAACGCATACTACCTAAAGTAAGTTGAACCGCTTCACCCGCATTGGCACCAATCTGAAAGGTCGATGTACCAAACTGGCCATTCAATAAACGTCGACCACCAAAAGAAGTGGTTTCTGCAATACGATTTAATTCATCGTTAAGCGCATCCGCTTCTTCTTGAATTGCTTGTCTGTCCTGTAACGTATTAGAACCATTAGAAGACTGTAGTGCTAAATCGCGCATACGTTGCAAAATATTAGTACTTTCATTCATTGCACCTTCTGCTGTTTGTGCAATTGAAATACCATCATTCGCATTACGAACCGCCACATCCAAACCACTCATTTGAGATTTCAAACGATTTGATATTTGCAAACCAGCCGCATCATCTTTCGCACTATTAATTCTTTTACCTGACGAAAGGCGTTCCATTGATTGGTTTAAGTGTTCTGTTGCTTGATTTAAATATCGCTGTGCCGTCATTGCAGACACATTGGTGTTTACCGTTACAGACATAACAATCTCTTAATTTATTTTCATCTTAATAGTTATAACGGCATAAATACTGAAAGCTTAACTGATATTTTGATGCCCACAACGTTCACTACTTTGAATATCATATTCATTAGGATTTATACCTTCATCTTTCAATAACTTAATAAATGCAGGATCTGAACACTCAGTACCTAAATAGTCTTTTAAATGCTTCTTAGGCTGGCGTTTCACTTTATGTTTATTGGCATTAAAACATGCCCCATAACCTTTAATGTGGCTATTTTCAGGTGTTATCCCTTCATCTTCAAAGTAGTGCTGTAATACAGGATCGATGCAATTATTAGCGGCAATCATTGAATGTTCTTTCATGCTCGATAATTGAGTAGAAATAAACGGCGCACTGTGTACTGAAGTTGAAAAGAAAATAAACAATAAAAAACGTAAGAATGAATTCATGACATGACCTTACTTATGGAATAGACAGTAAGTCATCGACCGAAATCCGATTTTCTGGATTAAAAAGAGTATTTTTGGAAGGGTAGCCCCAATTAAGGGGCATAAAGCTAGGTTGGTTTTTTATGAGGAGATCTGTGAGAAGAACACAAAAAACCAGTTACCTATAGCTTGCACAACAATCAGGTGAACAAGAGGTTGATGAGAGATGAGAGCACCTCTTGTTCATTCATATGACTGTTGTTAGTTACTCAATTACTGCAGTAAAGTTAGTGCAGCGTTTGGTAACTGTTTCGCTTGAGCAAGAATAGAAGTACTAGACTGCTGAAGGATTTGTGCTTTTGTCATGTTTGTTGTTTCTTTAGCAAAATCAGTATCTTTGATTCGGCTGTTAGAAGCAGATACATTCTCTTGAATGTTTGACAAGTTGTTGATGCTGTGACCTAAACGGTTTTGTTTAGCACCTAAATCAGCACGCTCACGGTCGATGTAAGCAAGAGCTGAGTCGATAACACCGATAGATACTTGTGCATCACCTACAGACGTTACGTCTAGCTTATCAACTGTCGCTTTAGAACCAAGACCGCTTTCTAGGCCAAGTTCAGTTGCAAGGTTACCAGTGATTGATAACTCACCTTCGATTGATGGTTCAGCAACAAACAGTTGAAGTTTACCTTCATCACCTACAGATGCAGAGATCTTGTCTGATTGACCATTGATGTATGTTGCTAACTCTTCGATGTCGTCACCAGCTTTAGCGCTGATATCGATAGAAACTGCTTCACCTTTCTTAGTAGTGAATTCTAGTTTCATGTCATTTTTGCCAGGTTCTACGTTCCAAGATGCACTCTTGCCGTTTTCAGAAACGAAACGTTGACCACCCATGCTGTCATCATCAGCACGAACTGACGGTAACTTGATTAGGATTGCTTCACCAGCGTTAGCACCGATTTGGAATGCTGACTCACCGAATTGACCGTTAAGAAGACGACGACCACCGAATGATGTTGTCTCTGCGATACGGTTTAGTTCATCAGATAATGCGTGAACTTCTTCTTGGATAGAAGCACGATCTTGGTCTGAGTTAGAACCGTTTGCCGCTTGTAGTGATAAGTCACGCATACGTTGAAGGATGTTAGTCGATTCGTTCATCGCACCTTCAGCTGTTTGAGCGATAGAAATACCATCGTTCGCGTTACGCATAGCAACATCAAGACCACGAGTCTGAGCTGTTAAGCGGTTAGAAATTTGTAGACCAGCAGCGTCATCTTTTGCGCTGTTGATTTTAGTACCTGACGATAAACGCTCCATTGAGTTGTTTAGGTCATTTGTTGCGTTGTTTAGGTAACGCTGCGCAGTCATCGCAGATACGTTAGTATTTACATTTACAGCCATCGTTGCTCTCCTTTGGCTTCGCTTTCACGAAAACTCATTTCTGCTCTATTCAGAAATATTTAAATTTATATCAGCCACAATTAGCCAATAGTTATTCAGTGTCATGTAATTTACATATCAAATCTCATGCCAAGATGAGAAAAACATGCACATTAATGACTGACATACAAAAGCAAAGCCTTCAACTCTACTCTGCAACTGCTATGCCACTATTTACCATTGGCAAACTGTGAGCTTCTCAGTCATAGTTATTAATTAGCATAAGGTGTGCCAGTTTTTTAAATAAATGATTCAATACAAGCAAAAATAAATTAAAAACACTAAATAACAATAACTTACAAAACGGCTTCATTCTTTATTTTTCAGCTTTTGATAGAAAAAACAAGAATAAAAAATATTTTTGCCGCTTAATTAACAATAGGGCTTGCCGCTTTTTTTCACCTTTGCCTCAATGAATAAACGACTATTTATCTGCTACTAAAAAGCGGCAAAAAAACAAACAGAGCGGCAAGGCATTTCCCATGCAATATATTGATAATTCAATTAGTTATAGAAATAAAAAAGCCTAACATGACTGCTAGGCTCTCTATTTTATTTAATGGTGGTATTTACACGTAATTAAATAAAGTAATGTCTTTTACTTTACCAAACGCTTGTTGAGACGCTTGGAGTGCTCGTGTATTTTCATTAAATTCGATTACGGCTTGTGCGTAATCTAAATCTTCAATTGAACTTAATGATTTCGACAAGGTTAAATCAAAATCTTGATGCTGCTGTTCTTGTTGATCTAAGGTATTTTGTCTTGTACCCACTTCAGCTCGTGCTTGGCTTAAGTGAATAAATGCAGCATGAAATTCATCGGTTACTTGTTGAAGCTCTGCTGTTGTTGATGCATCAGCTACATCATTTAACGCTAATTCAGATGCTTTCTTAAATGAATCAAAAATGCTAATGGTTTTCTTTGGCTCTAAAGTGATCACATCACCTGACTTTAACTGGCCACGGATCTGAATATCAACACCTTCATATTTAATCCCTTCTGATGGATCAAATTGAGCATTTTTAACCACACTACCATCTTTTGATAATTGGTAATTATATTGACCATTTGCCGAAGCACTAAAGCTCACTTCATACGTTGCAGGGTCGGTATAATTTGTATTTGTTGCTTGTGATAACAACAATTCAGACCCTTCTTGCAAAGCATACTGAGGATCATAATCTCCAAATGGATTTTTGATTTCAGTGAACAACTTGCTACCAGCGTCATTTACCGCAACTTCAATTGAGCCTGATACCTTTAACTTACGTTGATATTCATCACCCGCATAAGCAACGGTACCATCATTAGATTTAAAAAATGGCTGTGTTTTCGGTTTAGTACCAGAAAATAAGTAGTTTCCTGATTCATCTAACATGTTGGTCAGATTCAAGAAATTACTTGCGATACCTTTTAGATCTTGCGCGTGAGCGTAACGATCTTCTGGTGCTAATGAACCATTGATCATTTCCATTACGCTACGTTTTGCATCATCGGCAAATTGCTCAGCATTCGCAATCGCAACCTCATGACGCTCTAAACGGTTACGAGCTAATGTAATAGTATCTGTATATTGGCGTAACTCTTCTTTCTTTTGAGTTAGGTTTTGAGCATATAACGCAGCAACGGGGTCGTCTCCTGCTGTTAATAGCTTTTTACCTGATGCTAATTGTGCACTAGTGTGATGCACTTTCGCTTCTTGGCGCGAAATATCATTTTGCACCGCTTGGTAATTATGAAAGCTTGAAATACGATTTAACATACTCTACAGCTCCTTAATTACGACAATTGTAAAATTGAGTTGAACGTTTCATCTGCTGCTTTCATGATGCGTGAAGATGCCATGTACGCTTGTTGGAACTTCATCATGTTTGCCGCTTCTTCATCTAAGTTCACACCAGAAACTGAAGCAACACGACTTTGAGCAGCTTCATTCTCTACACGAGATACTTCAGATAAACGAGACGCCGTTGCTTTTTTCAGGCCAATTTCAGTATTTACGTTTTCGTATAGGTCAATCACCGTAGAGCGGCCTTCGTCCATTACTTTACGAGTCTGTAAGCCTTGCATTAGCAATAAGTTACCGTTATCACCTTCAGATGGAACTAAGTTCGCTGCAAATTTATCATTTGCTGCTGCACCACCTGTTAATTCAAACGTAGTTCCACCAACAGTTACTGGGCCTTTTGGTGGGTATGTTTGAGGTTCAAGTAACATTTTTCCTCTCATATCTAATACAGCAAACTGATTTGCTGCAGGAGAGATAACTACTTGGAATTCTTTTAATGCGCCTGATTGCAGAACTTTAAATTTTGCATTACCAGTTGCAAATGTTGCAGAACTTGCATAGCTTTGTGCGGCAATTTTCTCTGCTTCATTCATCTCAAGCTTAATTTCACCAGCCGCAATACGAGTTGGGCGAAGTAATACACGCTCACCGGCACTTAGTGGTTCACGAATTTCAACTCGCATACCGTCTAAGAAAAAGGTCGATGGGTTACCGGTTGGGTCTAAGCGTTGTACTTCACCTGTTGGTCGGGTCACTGTATATTGGCTGCCATCGTATTTTAGTGCGTAATCGCCTGCTTTTAGTAAGCTAATATCATCAATAAATACGCCCACTTCAGCAGAAGAACCACCTTGTACAATGGCACGGCTACGTGCTGCTTGTTCTGAATTCACATCAGAGAAAATATTTGCACCAATCTGGCCACGCAAATCAATCGCTTGGCTTTGTAAGCGGTTAACTTCACTGCTGAAGCCTACTGCTACACGGCCTAGTTCATCCATGATTGTTGGGATGGTGCTATCACGCAATTCAAACAGTGCCGATAATTTACCGCCAATGCTGTCATGCTGAATCGCTTTCATGCCTTTACCTTCAACCATTGCTAGTCGACGCTGTAATGGGTCTGGAGTACCAGCGATCATTTTCAATTCACTTGCATTTGTGCCAGACACAAGCATGTGTCCACCACCAATTAATACATTGAATGAATTCTCGTTGTCACGCTTAGTGATCGTTACTTTTGTGTATTGAGATAGCTCTTTAATTAACTTTTCATGACGGTCCATTAGGTCATTGTGCGGACCTGGGGTCTTAACCATCATTTTGTTAATGTCTTTTAACTCAAGAGCAATGGCATTCATACGCTCTACAGTTAGATCCATCTTCTTATTTACATCTGCATTTTGCTGACGCACATTTTCGTAAAAATCGTTCAAGCTTTGTGACACAAGACGTGATTTTTCAAGTACTACCTTACGCGCACCGATTTCGTTAGGGCTGTCGGCAAGAGTTTTTACTGCATCAAACCAATCATTGATGTTTTCAGGAATACGTTTAGCACCAATTGATGACATCATATTCGTTAATACATCAAGATTCGCTTCTGTATCCATAGAGTAGTTTAAGTTGGTTGTCGAAAGGTTCAGTTCATTTGTAGCGAACTGATCAAACGAACGTCGCACAGCGGCTACATGCACGCCTGCGCCGAAGTTTGCACCTGACACCCAATGAGGCATATTAGTATCTTGAACAACCGATTGACGACTAAAGCCTTCAGTATTAACGTTGTTAATATTGTGACTGGTCGTATTCAGTTGACGCTGCGCCGTAAGCACACCTTGTGTACCTAGATTTAGCAGATCAAGTCCCATGTTGCCTCCAAAAAAACTCTATAAAAAGATGCGATAATATTTCCTAACGAATCTAATATAGCAATCAGTGTGCCAACTTTTATTTACTTAATTTTCAGCAACTTAATAAATCCTATTGATATTTACTTTAATAGAACTCCAGATCGAATAGATGTTTTTTGCCTCTTCTTTGCCTCTTTTTATTTTAAGCGGCAACCAAAAACAAAAAATCCTGCCGCTTTTTCAAGAGACAGGATTTCATGTTAGTGTTTGTATTAATGCGTTCGTATTACTTTAATAAGCTTTCTACTTTTTTCATTACACTCATTACTTTATTTGAGTAATTTGGATCCGTAGCATAACCCGCACTATGAATACCTTTAATGAAACTTTCTGAGCTATCCGTTTGTTGTAGTGCTCGTTCATAACGTGGGTTTTGATTTAAGAAACGAACAAAATCACTGAAACTCTCTTCGTAGTTATCGTATGAACGGAAGGCTGCATTTTCTGTCACTGCAATATTATCGTGATACTCAAGCGTGTTCTTAGAGATCTTATCTCCTTGCCAGCTTCTATCTGCTTTAATATTAAATAAGTTATGACTTGAATCTACCGAGTTCTTAATGACCTTTTTACCCCAACCGGTTTCTAGTGCCGCTTGTGCAATAAGAAGGTTCGAATCAACACCTAATGCTTTTGCCGCTTTTTCTGCGTAAGGCTTCATGGTGTTAACAAAGTCTTGAGGTGTTTCAAATTTATCAGCAGGTTGAACTTTTCTCGCTGCTAACATTTTATCAATTTGTGCAATTTCAGGTGCTTCTGTTTGAGACTCTTGTTTTGCTTGAGAAGCATGAGGATATGAGTAATCAGCAGGCAAGCGTAATGTTTCATCGGTTGCCGCTTTACGCATTGCCATTCTTGCGTCTTGCTCTAAGTTATTGCCGCTTTGTACAGGTGCAGCTTGGTTCATTGAAGCGCCTAATTGAGCAACAATCATATCAGCTAAACCTAATGACCCTTTTTTCGATAATTCAGTGGCCATTTGATCATCACGCATTTGTTCAAAGAACTGCTGATTATCACTGCTCATCATATCGGATTTAAAAGAGTCATTTGCATTACGCATTGATTTAAAAAGCATTTGTGTGAAGATTGATTCAAACTGCTCTGCTGCTGCACGCAATGCTTTATCTTGACTGTCTTGATCGCCACTAACGGCACTTTTACGTAATTTATCAAGACCGCCTACGTCGTGGATAAATCCCACATCTGTCATATTTACTGAATTATTCATCTTCACACTTTGCATTAACTAACACTAATATAACTACAGCAAATTTAATGCCAAAAAAAACGCACCTACTAGAGGTGCGTTTATTGTCTTTATAAAGCAAGCTGCGATTAGATAATGATCAATTGACCTTCAATTGCACCTGCTTGTTTTAATGCTTGTAAAATAGCCATTAAATCTGATGGTGCAGCACCTACTTCATTCACAGCTCTTACTAAATCATCTAATGTTAAGCCCGGTTCAAATTTAAACATTTTACCTTGCTCTTCAGTCACTTCGATATCAGAGTCTGGAGTTACTACTGTTTGCCCATCACTAAATGGTCCTGGTTGACTAACCTGTAGATTCTCTTTAATTGCAACTGTCATACCACCGTGAGTTACCGCCGCCGGTTTTAACTTCACATGCTTACCAACAACGATAGTACCAGTACGAGAGTTAACAATAATTTTTGCTGAACCATCTGCTGGGTCAAAATCCACATTTTCTACCGCAGATAAGAAAGCAACACGTTGACTAATATCACGAGGTGCACGAACTCGTACTGACGTTGCATCCACAGCAGAAGCCATGTTTGGACCTAAGAAGTTATTTACCGCATCTGCCATACGCTGCGCAGTAGTAAAATCTGATTCTAAAAGGTTAAAGGTAATAAAGTCACCACGACCAAATGGAGATGGAACTTCACGTTCAACCATCGCACCACCTGAGATACGACCAACGGTTGGGTTATTACCGACAATTTTAGAACCATCTGCACCGGTTGCACTAAAACCACTTACGATTAAGTTACCTTGTGCAATCGCATACGTTTTACCATCCAAACCTTTTAAGAAAGTTTGTAATAACGTACCACCACGTAAACTTTTAGCTGAGCCTACTGATGAAACCGTTACATCCACCACTTGCCCTTGTTTAGAAAATGGTGGCAATGTTGCTGTTACCATTACTGCCGCTACGTTTTTTGTCTTTGGTTTCGTACCCGGTGGTAATTGAATACCAAAGTTTTGCAGCATGGCATTGAAACTTTGATCAGTAAATGGCGTTGACTCACCAGTACCTGGTAAACCAGAAACTAGACCATAGCCAATTAGTTGGTTACTACGAACCCCAGCAACTTCTGCTACGTCTTTAATACGTGCAGCGTGTGCTGTAGATATACTTAGGCATAACCAAGTAAAAAGTACAGTAACTAGATTTTTATTCACGTCAAAACTCCAACGATTCGTCATTATTATAGTGCTACATTAAAGAATCGTGCCAAGAATCCAGGTTCTTGCATATCTTGTTGATCACCCGTACCTGAATATTGAATACGAGCATTTGAGATTCGTGTCGAATCAATGGTGTTATCAAAATTAATATCATCTGGGCGAATGGTTCCGCTTAATCGAATGTACTCATCCCCCGTATTAAGGGTTAACCATTTTTCACCACGGATCAATAAGTTACCATTTGATAATACTTCGATTACTTCCACAGTAATTGAACCACTTAAGCTATTACTTTGATTAGCCGATGTGTTACCGGTGAAGTTGTTGTCATTTGATAACTCATAAGAAAAGTTATATTGGCCACCCATTTGTAGCTCTTGTCCACCGACTTGCAATGGATCCATGCTTGAATCATTTGATTTAGATAACTCAGCATCTGCACTTTTTGCCGCTTTTGTATTTTCAGCAAGCATAACGGTTACGATATCACCTAATCCACGAGGCTTAGTGTCATCGTACATGTCTTGTGCATGATCTACATTAAATAGAGAACCTGTAGCTGCCGCATAATGCTCTGGTTTTTCTTTAGGATGAATCGGTGCCCACGCAGGATCTCCTGCAATAGGATCATTACGACCACGTAATGTATCGATAATACCTGAGTCTTCTTCTTTGGCTTTATCACCTTCAACTGCATCAACATTGGTTGTAGCAGAAGTCACCTCGCTTTCTTGCGCGCTCGGATTTTTAATTAGCAGCGTTTCACAACCAGTTAATGTTGTTAATAGCAGTAAACAAAGAAGACGTTTCATCCTAATCACCAATTACAGTTGTTGGTTAACAAAGCTTGCCATCTTATCAACAGCAGAAATAACTTTAGAGTTCATTTCGTAAACACGTTGTGCTTCAATCATGTTTACCAATTCTTCAGTTACGTTTACGTTTGATGCTTCAAGCATTGATTGACGAACGGCACCGAAACCTTCTAAACCAGGTGTACCTTCTTGTGGGTCACCACTTGCACCTGTTGGTAAGTATAAGTTTTGACCTACAGGCTCTAAACCGCCTGGGTTAATGAAATCAACAGTATTAATTTGACCAATAACTTGGTTATCTTGTTGACCACGTAGACGAACAGATACTTCACCGTCAGTACCAACTGTTACGTTAATCGCATCTTCAGGAACAACAATTTCAGGCTCTAAACGGTAACCAGCACCAGTAGTTACAATCGCGCCTTCATCATTAAGAGTAAATTGACCATTACGTGTATAACCAATGTTGCCATCAGGCATAGTTACTTGGAAAAAGCCTTTACCTTCAATCATCATATCCATGCCGTTTGACGTGGTTTGCGCGTTACCATTAGTAAATACTTTTTGAGTTGCTACAACTTTAGAACCAGAACCTAGCATTAAACCAGTTGGTAATTCAGTATTCTGAGTTGATTGTGCACCGGCTTGGTTTACGTTTTGATAAAACAGATCTTCAAATACGGCACGGCTCTTTTTAAAGCCAACCGTTGAGGCGTTAGCCAAGTTGTTTGAGATAGTCGCAATGTTTGTTTGTTGTGCGTCTAAACCTGTTTTACTTACCCATAATGCTGGATTCATTGTGTATTCCTCTAAATTCTTTAATGTATTAAGTTAATCAAGTTAATTATTCAATTAACCCATACGTAATAATGAGTCTGAAGCTTTATCCATCTCTTCAGCTGTACTCATCATCTTGACTTGCATTTCAAACTGACGCTGCAAATCAATTAAATTTGTCATTTCACCAACGGCGTTAACGTTACTTCCTTCTAACGCACCACTTAATAATGTGATGTTTGCATCAGCATCAAATGTTGCACCTGGGTTCTTTGAACGAAATAAGCCATTGGTATCTTTAAATAAGTCACGATTATCGGTTTTCACTAATTTGATACGATCAACTTCAGCCATCGCTTCTGCTGGTGCACCTTGCTCAAGAACGGAGATAGTGCCGTCTTTAGCAATTTGAATTTTTGCAATTGGTAGCGGTAGCGTAATAGGAGCATCGTTTTCACCTAATACTAAATGACCACTGCCATTCATTAGTAAACCCGTTTCATCAATTTTTAGATTACCAGCACGAGTTAAACCTTCACGCCCCGTGTTATCCATTACTGAAATCCAGCCATCACCTTCAATGGTTAAATCAAGATCACGACCTGTTGTGATCACTGAACCTTGAGAAAAGCTGCTTCCCGGACGCTCTGTCATATTAAATACACGAGTAGGTAAACCTTCACCGTACGCTTGCATTGAACGAGCTTGCTCTAAATCAGCACGGAAACCCGTTGTACTTACGTTTGCAAGGTTGTTTGAACGCAATTGCATAGCTTGCATGTTTTGCTTTGCGCCACTCATGGCTAAAAATAATGCGCGATCCATAATGAACTCCAATAATCTATCTGAAGTTATAAAAGCAATCAGTGTGCCAACTTTTATTTTCTATATATTTCAATAAATTAAGCAAGAATGGTCGCTATTTTATTACAGTGGGATATTTAAAGAGGAAAAAGAGAGGAAGTAAGAGGCAAAAATTCTGGGTAAAAAATTGCCGTCACATAAGACGGCAATTTTAAGATATTGGATAATGAAATTATTATCGAATTTGTAGGATGTTTTGTTGCAACTGGTTATGTACATCCAATGAACGTGAGTTCGCTTGGAAGTTACGTTGTGCGGAAATCAAATCAACCAATTCTTGTGTCATATCGATGTTTGATTGCTCCAAAGTACCACTTTGAATGTCACCAAATGAACCTTGGTTTGCTTCACCCCAAATAGCCGCACCAGATGCTTGTGTTGTAGACCACTGAGTACCACCATTTTGTGCAAGACCTTGCTGGTTAGTAACACGAACCATAGCTACACGGCCAAGGGTTACATCTTTACCGTTTGAGTATGAACCTACAATGTTACCGCTCTTATCAATATCAACTTTTGATAGGTAACCTGTTGTTGCGCCATCTTCACTAAAGCGACGCATTTCAAACGGTGCAGAGAATTGTGTTGGATTATCAAACTTCATGGTTAAGGTCTGTGAAGGATCCGCACCATTTAAGTTTAAACCATTCTCACCTAACGTTGTTGTTGCAACTGGCTGACCCGCATTAATGCTTTGAGTTGTACCATCATTATTAAAGATAATAGAGTGACCAATTTGACCCGCGGCATTCGTTGAATCACCACCATTGATATTTACTGGTTTTTCACCGTCAGTATCTGTTGAAGAGTAAAACACATTCCAACGGTTTGGTTGTGTTGCATCTTTCACATAGTACGTCGTCATTTTGTATGGCTGACCTAGAGAGTCATACGTCGTAACCGAAGTTGACTTGTTGTAAGTGTCAGGATCATTCATATCAAAAAGAGCTGGATCTTTTGGTACTTCAGTTGCTGGTAAGTTCATACCAATTTCAACATTTTCAGTTGGTTTAGGTTTACCAAATTGATCTGGGATCTTAAGTGCTTTTGGCTCATAAGACGATACGTTGCCAGATTCTGGGTCAACTTCGTAACCTAATAGAAACTCATCGTTTGATGTCGTTACGTAGTTTTCATTATCTAGGTGGAATGCACCATTACGGCTTAATTCATTTGTCGCTGGTTGTAGGCGATCTTTTGCCACAGCGAAGAAACCTTGACCCGAAATACGTAAATCCATTGGGTTATTTGTGTAAATGCTTGAACCTTCGTGGAATTGTTGTGCTACTTTAGTTGTTTGTGCACCACCACCTGTTGTGGTTTTTGCATTTGAGAATAGCGATGATGAGTACACATCACCAAACTCTGCACGAGATTCTTTAAAGCCATATGTATTCGCATTGGCTAAGTTATTCGATGTTGTATTTAAGTCTTTTTGAGCAGCGGCTAGACCACTTAATGCTACGTATGACATTTGATATCTCCTATCTAGCTACGCATATGTTTTCCAATTCCATTAACGATCAGAGTTAAGGAAGAGTGTTAATGGAATTGGCATAGCTTTATGAATAATTAAATGATGAAAATGGGAGTATTCAGGCAGCGATAAGTTGCTGCACTGAATATTCGCCCTTTTATGCCTTACCTACTTCTAGCACTTCTGCCAGTTTAATAGGTGAAGCAAAACCAGCAAGATTTAGCAGAACATTGCCATCCCCTTTGCCCAGAAGAACACTATTTACGTTTGCGTATGTAGATACACCAAACTCTTTGTTTTCTCCATCAAGCACGCCAGCAGCTTTAATATTGTAGCGACCAGCAGGCATTGCATTGCCTTTATCATCTTTGCCGTCCCACTCTACTCGAGTGTCGCCAGCAGGTTTAGCGCCCACATCTAAAGTACGAATTAATTGGCCTTGTTCGTTTTCAACACGAACCATTAGGTTATTAATTGCTTGAGGCAATTTAACCATTGCCGCCATACCTTTATCTGCTTCTTTTAAGCCTTTAGCGCCAGGTACTAGAACATCACGACCAACAAGCGAAGACGCTTGTAATGCTTGGTTAGATGTCATTGATGAATTCAAGCTATCAAACTGTGTATTCATCTTGCCAATACCGTCGACAGTTGCAAATGAAGCCATTTGCGCAATCATCTGGTCGTTTTCAACCGGTTTAAATGGGTCTTGTTGAGACAACTGCTTGGTTAGCAATGAAAGGAAGTCTTCTTGCTTCAGTTCATTTTTGCCGCCCGTTGTTTTTTCAGTTTTGTTCGCCTCTTGAAGACTCTTTAACTGGTCGATGTAGGACAAGCCGTTTTGACCAACGTTATTGATTCCAGTCATAGCTACCTCCTATCCTTATTGACCCATTCGCAGAGTACTCTGCAACATTTGTTTACTCGCATCTGCAACTTGAACATTCGTTTGGTATGAACGAGAAGCAGAAATCATGTTTGCCATTTCTTCCATCACATTAACGTTTGGCTTAAAGATATAGCCATCGTCATTTGCCATAGGATGGTCTGGGTTATATTCTGCACGTAGAGGCTTTTGGCTTTCAACAATACCAAGAACTTTTACAGGAACTGTATGATCTTGTTTGTATTTTGCTTTGCTCAATTCCGCACCAAAAACAGCCTGGCGTGCTTTATAAGTTTCAGCAGCTGAGCTACTTACACTGTCTGCGTTTGCCATGTTACTTGAAGTGGTGTTAAGACGAACTGACTCTGCACTCATTGCAGAACCTGTAACGTTAAAAACATTAAATAAGCTCATCTCTATTCCCCTTTAATTGCTTTGGTTAGGTTTTTGAACTTGCTACCTAAAAAGTCTAATGATGCTTGATGACGAAGTTGGTTTTGCATAAACAAGTTACGCTCCAAATCCACATCTACCGTATTGCCATCACCTGTATCAGGTTGAGTTGGAAGACGGTATTGAATTTCCCCAGCCATTCGTGTTGAGGCATTAATGTGCCGACCATCAGTACGGCTTAAGCCCATACTTGCTTTCGATGTTGCCGACTGTAATGCTTTTTGAAAATCCATTCCTTTTGCTTTATAGCCCGGAGTATTCGCTTGAGCGATGTTTGTCGCTAACATTTCAGCACGTTCAGAGCGAACTCCAACCGTATACTGATGAATACCCAATGCTTTATCAAAAGAAATTGCCATTTCAAACCCTCCACAAGAACTGACTAGCAGTATATATAATTTCTATATTGCAACCTGTATGCCAACTTTTTCAATTCACAGAGCAGATTGACGATACTACCGATATTTATTTAGCAATATCTGAGCCAACTATAGATTACAGGCACAAAAAAAGCGACCTAAGTCGCTTTTTGTTCAATAATTACTCAATCATAATTATTTTAATTTATAAATAATGCCCGGATTACAACGCACCATCTCAAATTTATCAGTTAATCCAGTTAACGATTCCGATGCACCTAACAATAAGTAGCCACCAGGGTTAAGACTTGCCGCCATTTGATTTAACACTTGAGATTTCATTTCAGGTGAGAAATAAATCAATACGTTACGACAAAAAATAATGTCAAACTTACCCAATAAACTGTAGCTGTCCATAAGGTTCTGTGGACGGAAATTCACCATACGTTTGATTTTATCGTTGATTTTCATTTTGCCATCACCCGCATCTTCAAAGAAAGCACGGCGACGTTCAGGTGATAAACCACGACTTAACGCTAAGTTGTCATAGACACCAGCTTTACAGGTTTCAAGCATTGATGGTGAAATATCGGTTGCAGTAATGCTGATATTAGGAAGAAAGCCCGGCTTACGTGCTTGGATTTCAGAAATGATCATCCCCATTGAATAAGGTTCTTGACCTGATGAGCTTGCCGCTGACCAAATTTTTAATGGGCGACGGTTTGCCGCTAATTCAGGCAACAATTTGTCGGCAAGCACAGTAAATGGGTAACCATCTCTAAACCACAATGTTTCATTGGTTGTCATTGCATCAACAGCGGCAACACGCAGCTCTCGATTACGCCCTGAAATCACTTGTTGTAATAGATCGGATAATGAAGCTAATGAAAACTTAGCAACTAAAGGACTCAGTCGGCTTCTAACTAAATATTGCTTACTGTCCCCTAGGACAATACCACATTGAGATTCTAGAAAGCGGCTGAAGTCACGATACTCTTGTTCGTTGATAGTTATAGTTGTCATTAACGGTTTAACTTCCAAATAAAAAATGAATTGCCGTTTTATATTACTACGACAATAGGATTTAGCTTATTACTTTATGCTGTTTATTTTTCAACAGCCTTCTTCACGGCCGCACCTAACTCATCAGGATTAAATTTAGCGATGAATTGGTTTGCACCAACACGCTCTACCATTGCTTGGTTGAATACGCCACTTAGTGAAGTATGCAATATAACGTGCAGATCTTTTAGTGCTGGCTCACGACGAATTTCAGCGGTTAATGTATAACCATCCATCTCTGGCATTTCAACATCAGAAATAACTAAGCCGATTTGCTCATATACGCTACCAGCGTTTGCCATTTCAACTAGCTTGTTCAGCGCTTCTTTACCATCTTTTACCATGATAGTTTCAAAGCCAATAGATTCAACAGCACGTTGTACTTGTTTACGAGCTACACTCGAGTCATCAGCAATAAGTACTTTACGAACAACTTCTTGGCTCATAGATGTCATCTCTTCAACCAGTTCTTCGTTCATTGTTTCGTCGATAGGTGCAATTTCCGCTAAGATTTTTTCAACATCTAAAATCTCAACTAATTCTTCATCAATATTTGTTACTGCTGTTAGGTAGTTTGCACGACCGGTACCTTGTGGCGGTGGCAAAATTGCCTCCCAGTGCATATTAACAATACGCTCTACCGATTTTACTAAGAAACCTTGAATTGTACGGTTAAATTCCGAAATAATAATAAAGCACTTATCAATTTCAGTGGTTGGACGACCGCCAGTAGCAAGACTTAAATCAATAACAGAGATAGTTTGACCACGAATATGCGCAATACCTTTTACTAAAGGATTTAAATTTGGCATTGAAGTCAACTTCGGACACTGTAATACTTCTTTTACTTTAAAAACGTTAATACCATAACGTTGACGTCCCATAAGACGAAAAGTAAGCAGTTCTAAACGGTTCTGCCCTACAAGTTGTGTGCGCTGATTCACCGAATCCAGTATACCTGTCATTATATGACTCCATCTTGTGCCACTATGTAATTAAACCGCGAGCCTAACATAACCCTATGAAGAACACGATATACAACATGGCATTTTATATTGAAAATATGATGATAATAAAAAAATGTGATTACAGAACCACTTTTTATCGACTTATAAGCGTTATCGGCCTATTTATAAGTTTCTTTAGCTCGAATGTGCATGCTGCCACAGATGAACAGTTAGATGCAATCAAACACGCTGCAGAAAGTTTTCTACAATCCCAAATTGAAGTACCTCAAAATGGTACTTTACATATTGAAGCTGCTCGTATTGATAGCAGAATACAAGCAACCGACTGCCCTGTGCCATTAATTGCCTCTTTACCTGGCCGCCTTAATTCAAGCGGCAATACATCGATCCTTGTTGAATGTCAGCCAGATGATTGGAAGGTGTATGTTCCGGTAAAAACAGAGTTAATGATGCCTTTAGTCACCGCAATCTCTTCTTTATCAAGAGGGCACACCATATCAAGCAGTGATTTAACATTAACCATGGTTAACAGCCGAACTTACCAACGAGGCGGTTATATTAATGTTGATGATCTCGTAGGTGCCCGCATTAAACGCAGTGTTAGAGCTGGTGAAACTGTAGAAAAAAACGACATCTGCATGGTATGTCGCAACGACAGTGTTATAATTAAAGCAGTAAAAGGTGAATTAAGTATTATCACAAAAGGAACCGCACTTGGTGACGGAGCTCTTGGTGATAAAGTTAACGTTAAAAATGATAAATCCAATCGAATCGTAAATGGTATTGTCACCTCTGTTGGTGAAATTAGCATCCGTTTTTAAGGTATTAATTAATATCGAATAAAATTTTTATTTTTTACTAAACTATCTTACTCGATTGCCGATAAATTGATCATGGCATCATTTATGCTTAGTTTTACTACAGTTTAAAATAATGAAAAAAACGTCAAAAATTTTCATTATTTACTAAAGTTATTTTTTTGACAGCCGATAGATAGATTAGAAGAATGTATTAACCGGCTAAAAGGCTTGAATATATGACAAGTATTGACCAATTACGTGCTAGCCAGGCAATGGCGTCTTTACGCAATCAGGCTCGTGTAGATTCTGGTGATAAAGCCCCAGAAACTCAAGCACCTGCGTTGTCTGCAAAATCAGATGCGGTTTCTTTAAGTAATCAAGGTAAAGAAATTGGCCAAATGCACCAACAATTAGCAACAGAACCTTCTTTCAATGAAGATAAAGTTGCTGCAATCAAAGCTGCTATTGCAAATGGATCATACACAGTTGATCCTGAACGTTTAGCAGACAATATGATTAAATTTGAAGACGAATTAGCCGGCCTATAACCTAGGCTGGTTAAGACTCTCACTGTTTTATTTACATTAGGAACATATGGCTCAGACACTTACTGAACTGCTTGATCTACAACGCAGCGTTGCGCTCTCTCTTTCTACGGTATTAAGTCGAGAGAAAGTCGCTATCGCAAGTAGAAAGCCGACGGAAATGGAAAGTATTGCCCATGATAAACTAGGCTTACTTAATCAATTACGTCAGTATGATCAGCTATTAGGAAGTCATGCGGAACGTCAACTGCTGTCTGAAGATAATGCACTTAATGAAAAAGTATCGGAAATTAAATCGATTATTCATGATTGTAAGCAAGAAAACGAAGTCAATGGTGAAGCACTGCAACGTGCTCAACTTAGCTTCAACAAGCTAAACAATCTAATGCAGCAAAGCCGTGGCAAAAATGGCATGACGTATACTGCTGAAGGCCAAACACGTAATGTGACAACATTAGGCACTAACGTAAAAGCTTAAGTTGCCTTCTCACGATCATCGATTTCTTATCCAACCGTGTTTTATTCCTAACACGGTTTTTTTCTATCTTTTATTCACACCTAACTCCAGATCTTATTTATCTTAACTCGTCCCTAAAATCTAGTCCCTGCTCTCACTTCCCTTACTCGTCCCTAAAACCTAGCCCCTGCTCTTACTTCCCTTACTCGTCCCTAAAATCTAGCCCCTGCTCTCACTTCCCTTACCCGTCCCTAAAACCTTGCCCCTGCTCTAACTTCTCTTAACTAGTCCCTAAAATCTAGCCCCTGCTCTTACTGCTCTTACTTCTCTAACTCGTCCCTAAAACCTAGTCCCTGCTCTTACTTCTCTTACTCGTCCCTAAAAACCTAGCCCCTGCTCTACTTTCCCTATCTTACAAAAACAAAAAAGCCCTCGGCACCAAGTACCGAGGGCAATAGCATTATGTCGAATGAGAGCTTCTAACTAATCCTATCTAAAAGCATCAATTAGAATAACGTTGTTTTTCTTTGTGTTGATGGTACATCGTAAACCTGACCTTGGTTTTTCATACGTTCCATCTTTTTCAAATTAAGCTTTAATTCAGTAACGTAGCTATCTCCCACAGGGTAAGTTCTAACCACTTCAGCGCCACGAATAATACCATCTACTCCAGCACTAGTGCTTTCTTCACCAAGCTGCTGATCATTCATCTCAACTTTACCGCTGATACGCATACCATAAACCTGCTCAGCAAGCTCACGATAAGCATCAACTTTAGATGCTCGCATTGCTCTAATGCGTTTTTCATCGATGTTCTTACCGGCTTGCTCACTAATGCTTGCATATCCAACCGCTGTAAGGTTATCGCTTTCACGCATAACACCGATTGGCTGGCATCCAACTAATACTAATAGGGCTAATAAAAACCAATGTTTCATATTCGCTTCTCCTATGGACGAAGGATAATTGTGTTACGTTCTGCTTTTTGCACATCAGAACGAATGATCACACCATCTTCCATACGCATTGTATTTAGTGTGTCTAAATCACGGCCAATTCGATCCGCAGGTAGGAAACCTTGTGCCGATGCAACAACTACACGAGTTTGCATACCAATAACACGAGCATTAATTAATACACCACCATCTTGGCGAAGCATTGTACCTGTTAGTACATAATCAACTTGCTGCTCTTGAACCAGTTCTTTCCAATCACGGCTAAATGCAAAGTCACCCTGCTGAGTCACTCTGATATTACCCGTTGTTTTATAGTCAATAACTTTAAAACCACGACGTTGAAGTTGGAAAATAAAGCTTTCTGTCACCGAGTTACCTAACCAGTTTGTTTGATCCATTTGTTGTAGATCTACAAAAGAAGTAATGGCAATTGGTGAACGAGCAGATAACGTCGTATTCGATGTTACTAACTGTTCAGTTAAGCTTTCAATAAAGTAGTCCATTGTATGGCGTGGGGTATCAGCCAGCATAAATGGGCTACCGTTATATGGTTCTTTACCATTATAAATAGGTGAATATGCACATGCACTCATCACCATAGACAGTAAAATTACAACCAATGCTCTCATTCTATTATCTCCAGATAATGTTTTAATATACTTACTAACTCTTCAATTTAAGCGTCAAACTTAAACTAGGAACAAAACTTGCTTTAGTTAAGGAAACGCAATTTGTAAGTACTTTTATCAATCAACAAATATTAGTTAGCAAATTCCATACCCACTTGGCAGATAACAGTAATGAAAAAAATAATTTATTTAATTACCTCTATATTAACAATGAGTTACATTGCACCGGCACATGCTGAGTGGTTTGAGGTAACAGGTTCAGCAAGTGTCTTAACCAGTAAAGATGCGGCAAGAGCTAATGCACTAGAAGATGCCGCTTATCAAGCAATGCTGTTTTCTGGGGCCGATATTAGCCGCCTAAAGGATCTTAAGATCTTTTTAGAGAATGATAATAAACGTTATCAATTTAGCGGTAGTGAAATTCGCAGTATCGAAGTGGTTAAAGAAAAGAAGAAAAACGACAAAATTTATATTACTGCTCGTATTGATATCTACCCCTCGGCAAACAGTTGCCATATAGGGCAATACAAGAAGACGTTTATGACGAGTGAAATCACGATTGACTCACCACAACAAGCGGTAATGGGTAAGGTATATCATTTAGGTGAAGATTTAAGTACGATTTTTTCACGTCAATTAGATAAAGAATCACAAAGCTTTGTATCAGTAGGTACTTCTCATATTCGTATTGATAAACGTCAACCAGAAGTCGCAAAAATGATAGCGGAAGATCATGGTGCGCAGTACATATTCTCAGGAAGCATTACAGACTTAAGTGCCACGATTGAACAGAATTTACTAAAGAAAGATACTATTAACCGTCAATTTGCTATCGAAGTTGCTGTGTTAGATGGTAAGACGGGTCAAACAATTTATAACAACAACTACCGTGAAGTTGCGTTATGGAACTTTCCTAAAACCAGTGAAGTAGATACACAGAGTGCACGTTTTTGGACTTCTGCTTATGGCGAAATGGTATTAAGAGTTAACCGTGACATCATGCTTGATCTTGAAAATCAATTTGCTTGTAAAATGACACTGCCACAAGTTGTAAATATCAATAATAACCGTATCACGATGGATCTTGGTCGTATTCACGGTGTTAAGAAAGGCGATAAATTAGATCTTTGGCATACAGGTTCTTTTATTGATCAAAATGGTTTACCACGTAATAAAGTGACGAAGACAAATATTACGTTAACCGTAGATCGAGTGTATGAACAAAATGCGGATCTTGTTATTGATCAACCACAATTAATTAATAGCATTCAAATTGGCGATGTAATGCATAAGAACATAGTTGAATAAACCAATTTTCAATCTTTAATCAATGAGAAACAGTGCCTAGCGTGTTGTTTCTCATTTTTTTATGACTCTTACCAACGTTTTACCTCCTTACTTATTGTATTCTTAGTCAATAATTCAAATTCAATTTTCTAATCAGAACGCAATGCTAGGTTATTTTCACTTTATTATCGGTTGTTTTTTCTTTCTGATAAGCTTTAATTCATCTGCAACTTCAGTCATGTCCTCAGAATCTTGGCAAGAAGAATACCATTTAAACCGTATTGAGAATCCAAACAAAGCACTCTCAATGCTAAACAATGTGTATTCATCACTACCACCAAGTGCTGAACGTATTTTTACTGCAACAAGAATCCATGGTTTTGTAACTCGCCGTGGTAACGAATATACCTCCCCACTTAAAAATAATACAACGAATATTTATGATCATATTGAATCATTAATCTTATTATCTATGGACTTAGAAGATAATGGGGATTATAAACAAGCACTTCAACAAATTAAGAAAGCTCAGCTGAAATCAAAAAATTTAAATGACTTAGATTTAAATAGTTTGTTATCTATTAAGCAATGTCGTTCAAACTTAGCTTTAGGCAATTATTATCTCGCTGAATTTTACTGCCAATCGGCAATAAAGCACTTAGAAAAAACAAAAGATCATTATATCGATATCAAATGGGCATATCGCTTATTAGCTTTAAGCTATCAAGGCGTAAGTGATTTTAAATCAGCATTAAAAGCCAATGAAAAAGCATTATCTCTAAGCAAAAGTTATGAATTAAACGATACGATTTATAATAATATTAGCTCGTTATTACTACAGATGGGACAATTAAAAGAAGCAGAGAAGTATGCAAAAAAAGCATTAAAAATAAGAGAGAAGCGTCAAATCAGTCAAAAAATTGCACAGTCACATATTCTTCTCGCACAGATATATTTAAAATCATCGCAATATGTTCACGCGAAATCGTGTGCAAATTTCGCTATAGCACAACTTAATGACAATACAACTAATGCGCAAACTCTCAGTCAAGCATACTTAACATTAGCAGCAGTTCTAAATAAACAGAGTTATTATGATGAAGCCATTGAATATCTACTACTCGCATTAAAACAATTAGACAATCATTCAAATTCCGACTTACTTATTAATACTTATCAGCTACTTAGCAGTGCTTATTTAAAGCATGAAAACTCAAATAAAGCATTAGACTACATATCAATTGCTATTGATAAATCTCAACAATCCCAGAACCAGCAAGCATTAGCAAATTCATATCTCATAAAATCAGATATAGAAGAATTTACTGGTGATATAAAAGCAGCTCTTATTACTCGCAAACTATATGAAAATGTCATCAAAAAAATTCATGCTTTAAATGATGACAATAGAGATATCACATTAGAATTACGTAACCTTCTAATAGAGAAAGAAAAAGAAAAGTTACAGCATTTAAAAGAAAAGCATCAACAGTTATCAGCGATAAATACAGAGAAACAACATAAATTACTCTTTCAAATTATGATTATTATTTTAGTTTTAATCGTTTATTTAGTGTTGCGTTTAAAATTGAATCCTAAGCATAATTTCAATTAATGCTCTATATTTAAATATAGCAATGGATATGCAACACCTAAAATCGTAAGGAAAAATCAATCGTATTATTGAGGTCTAAGCGATGAAGTACACATTTTTAGCTATTCTTTTATCTATATCTTCGTTTAATGTACTTGCATATGGCGGCGCAACTGAAGTTGGTCCAAAAGTATCTTGTGAACTACCCGATGGGACAGTATCAGAAACTTATTTATTATTATGCAAGGGCAATGGCGGTACTGTTAAAGCTGATTAAAGAAAGCATTAATCAGTAGCAATGACTAAGTAATTACTGAAAAAGTAAAAACGCCAAGCATAAAAAAACCGCTGAATAACAGCGGTTTTTATCTAAAATATAAGCAGGATTATGCGTTAGCTTCACGCTCTGCGATAAATGCTAATGCCATCTTGATACGAGCAACAACACGCTCTTTACCCACTAATTGCATAACAGCATCTACTGATGGTGATTGACCACCGCCAGTTACCGCAACACGTAGAGGCATACCAATTTTACCCATACCGATTTCTAACTCAGCACACACTTCTTCAATTACGTTATGTAGGTTTTCAGTAGTCCACTCTTCTAGCGCTTCAACTTTAGCTAAAGCAAGCTCTAATGGGCCTTTAGCAACACCACGTAAGTGTTTCTTCGCAGCACCAGCTTCGAACTCTTCGAAATCTTGGTAGAAGTAGCGAGATTGCTCCGCTAATTCAATCAGCGTATTACAACGCTCACCTACCAGCTTAATAACTTCAGTAATTGCAGGTCCATTATCTAAAGAGATTTCTTTCTGATCTAAGTGCCATTGTAGGTATTTTGCAACATACTCAGGCTCTGATGATTTAATGTAGTGGTTGTTTAACCATAACAATTTATCAGTGTTGAATGCTGATGCTGATTTACTTACTGCGCTTAAGCTAAATAGATTAATCATCTCTTCTTGAGAGAAAATCTCTTGATCACCATGAGACCAACCTAGACGTACTAAGTAGTTATTAAGTGCGTTTGGTAGGTAACCTTCATCACGGTATTGCATTACAGATACCGCACCATGACGCTTAGACAGTTTTGCGCCATCATCACCAAGGATCATTGCACAGTGTGCAAACATTGGTACTGGAGCACCTAATGCTTCATAGATATTGATTTGACGAGGCGTGTTATTGATATGGTCTTCACCACGAATAACTTGAGTAATACCCATATCCCAGTCATCAACCACTACTACGAAGTTGTATGTTGGAGCACCATCAGTACGACGAATGATTAAGTCATCCAGTTGGCTGTTTGAGATTTCAATGCGGCCACGGATCTGATCATCAAATACTACCGAACCTTCTTTTGGGTTACGGAAGCGAATTACACATGCATCACCTTCTTTTGCAGCCGCATTCGCAGCAACAATTTTAGGATGATTTGCATCGTAACGAGCCATTTCTTTGTTTGCTTCTTGCTCTGCACGAATTTCATCTAGCAGTTCTTTTGATGCATAACATTTGTATGCTTTATCTTCAGCAAGCAGTTGGTCAACAACTTCATTGTAACGGTCAAAACGCTTAGATTGGTAATATGGACCTTCATCCCATTCCATACCCATCCAGTGCATACCTTCAATGATAGCGTCTACCGCTTCTTGAGAGTTACGCTCTAGATCCGTATCTTCGATACGTAGAACAAATTCGCCACCTTGGTTTTTAGCAAAAAGCCATGAGTAAAGTGCTGTACGAGCACCACCAACGTGAAGATAGCCTGTTGGGCTTGGAGCAAAACGAGTTTTAACCGTCATTGTTATTACCTTTTTGAAGAGGTTGAGCTGAATCTGTCAGCACCACATAATTTGTGCGCTATTTTAGCACTATAAGGTAAATCTACAATGGGAAAGAGAGACTGTGTCTAATTAAAAAAATAGAAAAAGTGGTTAAGCAACTAGCTCAACCACTTTTAAAATTCAAAAATTATTTATTTAACAACCAAGTTAAGATTTGAGCTCTATCTTCAATAGAGGCTTTTTCATACCAGTAGCTCAACATTTCTACTGATTTAGAATCAGATTTTAATTGCGTACTGATTGATTTTCTATTTGCAAACGCCCACTCAGTAAATTGCTCTTGTTCTGCAACAGTTGCTTCATCAAACCAATATTTACTCATTTCTACTGGTTTCGAGTCTTTTGATTCTACTTTTACTTCAGCCGCAGGTTGCTGCACTGATGATGGAATATGTTCAAGCTGAAGTGCTTTTTCATCTAACACCGCTTGGAAATAGCCAGCTGGAATAGTGAAAGACAATTTAGACGTATCATTTGTTGCGTGTACATCATAAGTTAACCCATTTTTTGCAGACAATTCGATGTCTTTATTATCTATTGGGAATGTAAAGTATTGCGTTGATGTACAGTGCTCTGAGCACGATTCTGTTGATGGTGAATATGCTGTAATATCTGTTTCTGTGCCATTAAATGAAACCGAATCATAAGCATAACTTGCTTTAAAATAACTTAGCTCTACTGCAACATACGATTCCGGTACAGCTCTAGATGTTGTCGCATAATTTGCCGTTAACTGAGAAGTATTTCTCATGGCATTCGCTCCAACCCCTTCATTTTCTATTGGGTTGATGCTTTTAGCTTCTATTGATACATAAGTGGATTTTTTTTCTACCTCATTGATTGCATCGCTGAAATCATCATCACTTGA